>CAMVNV010000116.1 GCA_947168935.1 uncultured Butyrivibrio sp.
TATGGAAGACATGGATTCCAAAAAGCCTGATACTACAGGTAAAGATATAGAGGCTACCGATGAAGAAGGTCAGCCCCTTGCAAATACTGATTTTATGCGGGAAAAGATCAAATCCCGACCTATCAATTCAAAGAAACTCTTAAGGCGTACTATTACTACAATAGTAATGGCTATCATATTTGGAATTGTTGCATGCTGCACTTTTCTTTTGCTTCAGCCTCTTCTTAGTAATCAGCTGGGTTCTTCCAACAAGTCTCAGACAGCAGTTTCTTTTCCCTCAGAGACAGTAAGTGATGAGATTCAGCGTGAAGACCTCATTGCAAGCGAAGAAGAAAAGGCCGCTGCTGATGCTGCAAGCGCGCAGGCTTCCGTTAACGAAAGTGTTACTGAAGCCGCAGAAAAAGAAGTTGCTGCTGCCCTTAGTTCACTAAGCCTTTCTTCCGCAGACTATGCTTCAATTTACGATTCTCTGCGAGAAGTTGCTCAAAACGCTGAGACTTCCATAGTTACTGTAACCGCAGCGACTCAGGATACTGATTTTATCAATGACTCTTTTGTCAGAGAAGCATCTACATCTGGTCTTATTGTTGCCATCACAGATTCTGAAACACTGATACTTGCTGACAGCCGCAATATTAGTGATGCCCAGACTATAATGGTTACCTTTAATGACGAAAGCTATGCAGAAGCTAAGATCAAGGCAACCGACCATGTCACAGGGCTTTGCATCATTACAGTAAGCAATTCAGATATAGCTGATGAGACAGCTGAAGTTATAACTGCTGCTACACTTGGAACATCCCTTACGGCAAATCTTCAGGGCACACCTGTGATCGCTGTAGGATCTCCAACAGGAACACCAGAGTCTTTCTGCTACGGTATGATAACTTCAACAGGTCAGGTACTTGACCTTACTGACAGCAGGTATTCTCTGATGACCACTGATATCTACGCCAGTCCTCGTGCAAGCGGATTTATCATAAATTTAAGCGGTTCAGTTATCGGCGTCATTGATATGTCTTACAATGAAGAAGGACTTGAAAACATTATTTCTGCAATTGGTATATCTGATGTTAAAACACTGATACAGAACCTTTCTAACGGAATCGTTCCTCCATACTTTGGAATACATGCAAGCGATATCCCAACTTACCTTACAGAAGACGGAAGCCTTCCTACCGGTGTCTATGTAAGCAAGATTGAGACTGGTTCTCCAGCTATGGACAGCGGTCTTCAAAGCGGTGATATCATTACCAAGATTGACGGAGAAAGTGTTACTTCCTATAGCCAGCTCCTAGGTCTTTTATATGCAAGGTCTTCAGGTGATACCATAACTATCACTGTTATGAGACAGACACCTGACAGCTATA
Source organism: uncultured Butyrivibrio sp. (assembly GCA_947168935.1). Taxonomy (GTDB): domain Bacteria; phylum Bacillota; class Clostridia; order Lachnospirales; family Lachnospiraceae; genus Butyrivibrio. Next base: position 1,371 of record CAMVNV010000116.1, read on the forward strand.
CAGAGCTGACACTGTCTGCCACCTTGGAAGATGCCCCTGATAAGTAAACAAGTGCAAGTAATTCGAATCAGCATTTCTTACAATTGACTTGCAATTAACGCAATATTATTATTACTTAGGGTCAGGGCATTATCCTGACCTTTGGAAAGGTTATTTTTTATGAAATTTATTAAAGATTTAAGACCCGGAGACAGAATCCAGGATATCTACTTTTGTAAAAGCAAAACTCCTGCAACTACTAAGAATGGCAAGCCTTATGACAACGTGATCCTTCAGGACAAAACAGGATGCGTAGATGCCAAGGTTTGGGATCCGAACAGCGCAGGAATCGATGATTTCGACTCTAAAGATTTCATTGAAGTTGTCGGCGAAGCAACAAGCTTCAACGGTATGCTTCAGATCAATGTAAAAAGAGCTCGCATATGCCGCGAAGGTGAATATGATCCGGCACTCTATATGCCTGTTTCTTCCAAGGATAACGATGAGATGTACAAAGAGCTTCTTTCACTTATCGCAAGTGTTAAGAATCAGTACCTTCACAGAATACTTGAAATGCTCTTTGTGGAAGATAAAGAGTTTATTGCAGCATTCCGCAAATCATCTGCTGCTAAATCTGTTCATCACGGTTTTATAGGCGGACTTTTAGAGCATACTTTAAGTGTTGCAAAGCTTTGCGATTATTATTGCAAATCTTACCCTTCTCTTAATCATGACCTTCTTATAACAGCAGCTATCTGCCACGATATTGGTAAGACAAGAGAGCTTTCAGCTTTCCCAGAAAACGACTACACAGACTGTGGTAACTTTATGGGACACATAGTTATCGGCTCACAGATGATCCACGACCTTGTTGGCAAGATCGAAGGCTTCCCTGTTCTTCTTGATCAGGAGCTTGAGCACTGCATTCTTGCTCACCATGGTCAGCTTGAATATGGCTCACCCAAAAAGCCTGTGCTTATGGAAGCTGTAGCTCTCAATATGGCTGATGATACAGATGCCAAGATGGAGACCTTTAAAGAGATAAGAGAAAATGCAACTGATCCGGGCTGGCTTGGCTATAACAGATTATTTGAATCTAACCTCTTTGATACAAGAGTTGAGGGTTAAACCAGAATAAGAATAAAAAACCGGCATCTTTAGTGATATGTATCCAGAATTCATGGTACACATCGCTAAAGATAGCCGGATTTTTTGATCCTATTCTTGTTCAGGAATCGACCCATTCCTGAACCTTTAGTTTATTATTACCTATTACTTACCAAGTTCGCTTATAAAGTGTCTAAGTCTTTCAAGTGCTTTCTTCAGATCTTCAAGAGAATATGCATATGATATTCTTATAAAGCCTTCACCGCAGTCACCAAAAGCTGTTCCTGGAACTACAGCAAGTCTTTCTTTTTCCAAAAGCTGAAGAGCAAAATCATCAGATGAAAGACCAAACTTCTTGATGTTAGGGAATACATAGAATGCTCCAAAGGGTTCGAAACAGTCTATACCCATTTTATTAAATTCATGGAGAAGGTATTTACGTCTTCTGTCATATTCCTGTCTCATCATGTCAACGTCTTCATCACCATTACGAAGTGCTTCAACACCTGCATACTGGCTGGTTGTAGGAGCACACATGATAGCAAACTGGTGGATCTTGATCATCTGACTGATGATAGCTTCAGGTCCGCATGCATATCCAAGTCTCCATCCTGTCATGGCATAGGCCTTGGAGAAACCGTTGATATAGATGGTTCTCTCTGCCATACCGGGAAGAGATATTATTGATACATGCTTTCCTTTATAAGTAAGTTCAGCATATATTTCGTCAGAGATAACATACAGATCGTGCTCAATAATGATCTTGGCGATCGCTTCAAGATCACTCTTTTCCATAATGGCACCTGTTGGGTTATTAGGGAAAGGAAGAACAAGGATCTTGGTCTTATCTGTAATGCTTTCTTCGAGCTCTTTGGCTGTAAGTCTGAACTCGTTCTCTTCTTTTAAGTTGATGATAACGGGAACTGCATCTGCAAGAATTGCGCAGGGTTCGTAGGATACATATGATGGCTGAGGGATCAGGACTTCATCTCCCGGATTGACCATTGCTCTCATTGCAAGGTCAATAGCTTCAGAACCTCCGACTGTGATGAATACCTGGCTTGCCTGATTGTAGGTTACGCCCTGAGTTCTCTTTACATAATTGCTGACTTCCTGCTTGAGATCTTTAAGACCTGAATTGGATGTATAGAAGGTACGTCCTTTTTCAAGGGAATATATACCCTCATCACGGATATGCCAAGGCGTATCGAAATCAGGTTCGCCCACACCAAGGGATATTACATCATCCATATCCTGGACTATATCAAAAAATTTTCTAATGCCTGAAGGCTTAATATCTATAACTTTATCTGATAACGGATTTCTCATTACTTTTTTCCTCACGGTGAAACTTTTTCTCTGGTATCTTCATATTTAGCTGTAAGTATAGTTCCATGATCCTTGTATTTCTTAAGGATAAAGTGTGTTGCTGTGCTCTGAACTGTATCAAGAACTGCAAGCTTGGTATTAACAAATTCAGCAACTTCAAGAAGTGTCTTACCTTCAACGATTACCATAAGGTCAAAGGAACCACTCATAAGATAAAGGCTTGATACCTGAGGAAATTTATAAATACGCTCAGAAATAGAATCAAAACCCATTCCTCTTGTAGGTGTAACCTTAACTTCGATAAGGGCCATGACTTTCTCAATAGAAGTCTTAGACCAGTCGATCATTGTATGATAACCGCAGATGATACCTGCATCTTCCATAGCTTTAACTTCATTCGCGACATCTATCTCACTAGCGCCTATCGCGGCGGCAAGCTCATCAATTCCAATTCGACTATTCTTTTCAATGACTGATAATATTTCTTCTCTGAGAGCCATGTTGATCCTTTCTGTCGCAAGAAGCGACCATAACATATGTGTTATGAATTTTTATTTTAAATATAGTATCAAAGATTGCATAAATATTCCATGCTACCTCTTAAGCAAAAATTGCTAAGACATATGGAGTAAAATTAATCTGTAAGTACCTTAAGAATTTCATCACTTTGAGGAAGGTCTAGAAATCTTGTCTCATCCTCATTCCTTATAATGCGGTCATTACCTTTTGATAGCTTACCAATTATGGTTGCAGGGATTCCTTCTTTTTCCAAAGCATCTACTATTTTCTGGCCATCATTTGCAGCTATAAGAAGAGATCCTGCTGATGCCATGATATAGGGATTAAGGTCAAAGACGTCCGTTATCTCAACCGTTTCCTGTCTTATTGGAATAGCCTTAAGATCAACTTCCATTCCAAGGCCTGCCATCTGGCCAAGCTCCCAAAGGCCTGCAAATACACCTCCGCTTGAAAGATCGTGCATGTATTTTGCGCCGCTTTCTGCCGCGATCTTAGCTTCATCTGCAATAGACAGATAGTCCATTTTGCCAAAAGATATTCCTGCATCCTTGATAAAAGAGGGATATCTTTCACTGATGCGCTCTTTTCTTTCTTCTGCAAGCATTGCAGTTCCAGAAAGGGCAATCCACTTGGTCACGATGATATCGAAATTATCTTCGGCATCTGAGGAAGATTTCTTTCCTTTTTCCTGTATAGTTTCTATACAATCAGTATAAGACTTATAACCAACTGCTGTCGCTGTTACAAGGGGCCAGTTAACAGCTCCTGATACTTCTGTGTGTCCACCAGCGATATCTGCCCCAAAGGCATTGGCGGCATCTTCTGCATCCCTCATCACCTGTCTTAATACAGATTCCTCAGCATCTTTTGGAAGGGTTATGGACAAAAGGACCTGAAACGGTCTTCCGCCACCAGCGAGGATATTGTTACAGGCACCTACTACTGCATACTTACCACAATGTGACAGCCTTGATGTCACTGTAAATGTTGAAGACAAAACCTCATCATCTTTGTTTTCTGCAGTTCTAAAACAGGCGCAGTCGGTATATCCTGCTGCGCCATTTTTGTATTTTCCATTATGGATCTGTTTCCAAACAGATCTTTTAAGTACATTCTCTGTAATCTTACCTATTCTCATCCGCCAGTAGTCCCATCTGTATTCTGCGCTGAGCCATCAGCTGGTGCTGCAGCTGAGTCCTGACCCTCTGTAGTTCCAGGATCAGTAGCAGCTGGAAGACCTGTTGCCGGGTCAACCGGAAGTCCTGTAGCCGGATCTATCTGCTGATTCTGTGCTGCTATAACAGCTGCCATAGACTCACATGTAGCTACAACCTGGTCGTATGAACCTGTCGCTATTGCTGCATTGATCTGGGCAAGGACATTTTCATCGGCACCTGCTGTACCAACTGAAACAATTCGAGGAACCATGCTGTAGGTACTTGAGTTGATAACTTCACGGCTTTCTTCTTTGCCATTAACAGTTACAACTTTAATAAGCTGTGCCTTGATACCATTATGCGCAGACTGTGTTACCTTAACATAACCAACAGGCTGAGATCCATCAAGGACAAATGTATCTGTATCAGGAACAGTTGTTTCAAGGACGTTGCTTTCATAGGTTACAACCCTGCTCGGGTCTCTTGTCTCAACTCCGTAGATAGTAAATGTGATGGTCTTACTGGAAGTTGTATAACCGTCTATATAGATAGGATAGTCTGTATTATTTTTAAACTTGAAATTCTTACCACCATTCTCTGCTATAGCCGCATCCTGAGAAGGATCTACGTAGGTAACTATCATGGAATGGTTATATCTTTCTGTAACTTCAAGCTCTGCCTTAAGTACTGCATTATAAAGGGTTGTTGAAACCTGACAGATTCCGCCACCAAAGCTCTCTACTACCTGACCCTGAAGATAAGATCCTGCAAGGAAATAACCATTAGCTTCTGTGAAAGGAGTGATATTTTCAAGCATTGAAAACTCGTCGCCTGGATAGAGTGTAATGCCGCTTGCAAGCTTACATCCGTTAGCTATGTTACCACTTCGGGAAGAACCTGAAGTCTTATAGCTTGTTGAGTATGTTCCAAGAACATCTCCAACCTTGGCAAGTTCTTCTTCACTTCCTTTAGGCTCTGTAACATCAATTGTGAGATCAAGTTCAAAATCTGATCCGTCCCAGCTTTCAACTATATAATTCTGTAGCTGATCTATGGATGCAGTCTGGTTAAGCTCATAGCCTGTATTTCCATCAATAATGGTAAATGCACCGTTCTCAAGTTTAAGTGAATAATCAACTTCTTCTACGTTATAGGAGCTACACTGATTTGCAAAAACATCCATGATCATGGTGTCATCAAAAGCATATTCAAGATCAAGTGATACTCCGCCATTTGCGATATCCTTAAGCTGTTTGTAACGCTGAACTACGTTACCTTCTTTTCCTATATTAAGAGCGCTGTCTACAACATCCGGGTTGGTCCAGGTAAGGCCAAGATCTCCTGCTGTTACAGTTACAACATCCTCTTCTCTTGCACCTTTTAAAGTGATATTTGCTGCTGAAAGTGTATTCATATATGCCGAAACTGCAGCATTGGCTTCGTCATAAGTCATATTGGAAACATCAACGCTTCCTATTGTTACTCCATTTGGAATCTTAGGTTCAGTCTTGGCCTGTGCCACCATAGGCAGAGCCAACATAAGTAGCATGGCGGCGGCTGCACCAATCACTATTTTCTTCATAATCTAACCTCATCAATTTGCGAGAAAAAACAAGCTATAATTGCTTCCAGTCTGCGCTTCCCGCGACACAGACCAGTACTTGTGTTATATTATATATAGAATATTATTTGTTGGTTTAAAAGAAATATTATTTTTTCATATCTCTTCAAACGCACTATTCATCTAGTGGGGAAGAATTTATAGCTGGTCAGAAACTATTTCTTGACCACATGAATAAATAACCCTCACGTCATTATACCACTTTTTGGGGGAACGGAAACTTGTTTAATAATATTGGCTTTCCAACTTTTTTATTTTTATTCATTATCTTCTGTGCATGGCTTCGCTACGAGATGCATAAGGATTCTAAGAAAAAGACCGGCCAGGAGTCTTTTTGGGAAAGGGAACGTCAGGCTAATCTTGCCCCAAATAAAAGTCTTAAGGATCTAGACTATATCACTATTCCGGAAGATAAGCTTCCTTTTGGAGCGCTTACCGGTCACAGAGAGATCGAGCACATGGAATATACTATCCATTCTCTTGCCAAGGATTCAAGAAAGATCGTTAATCTTACTGGTATCACCAACACAGACCTCAAACTCGAATATGGGGCTGCCAATATCACAAAGCTTATGGAATATGATGCAAGCTACATTACGCTTATCAAGACTTTGCAGGAATGGGCAGATGTTTTGTATGAGGAGGGGCTTTATAAAGAGGTGGTTTCCCTTTTAGAATTTTCTGTTTCCACAAAATGTGATATATCAGAGACTTACCATATGCTGTGCGATGTCTACAAGAATCATCTGGGGCTGTCTGAAGTCGAGGCCCAGAATAAAATAAAAGCTCTGCAGCCATATGCAGCAGAGCTTAAATCCATGAACAAGGAATCAATCGAGCAATATCTGATGCAGGAAGCAGGATAAGCGCAGGGATTTATAGGTTGATGAGGGTATATGAAGGGCCTCAGGCAAATAATGGTCGCTGATCTCAATTGAAAATATTCTGGATTTCCTAAGGGTGTCATCCGCTTACGTGAGCACGCTGTACTCTCGCTCCTGACCCCCTAATGAAATTCAAAATATTTTCAAAATCGACCAGTGACCATTATTTGCCTAAGGCCCTTATTTACACTCCAGTATAATCTTTAAATCCCTACGCCTTCTTAAAGCTAGGGCAGATATCACTCAAAAAACAGTCAGCGCATTTCGGAGTTGGCGCTTTACAGATGGTGCGGCCAAGGTAAATAATCTGGATGTTATATCTGATCCAGTTTTCCTTAGGCAGGATTTTCATAAGGTCGTGTTCTACTACTACAGGATCGTCTGAATCTGTGAAGCCCAATCTTTTTGAGATTCTTTTTACGTGTGTATCTACTACAATACTTGGATCTTCGTAAATGTTACCTCTTATGACGTTAGCTGTTTTACGACCCACGCCTGGGAGGGATGTGAGTTCTTCTATTGTTCTTGGAACTTCGCTACCAAAATCGCTTTCAAGTTTTTGGGCGCAGCCTATTATATTTCTTGCTTTGGCGTGGTAGAAACCTATGGAATGGATAGCCTTTTCAAGTTCCTTAACGTCAGCTGTAGCAAAGTCGTGTACTGTTGGGTACTTGGCAAAGAGGGATGGAGTCACCATGTTAACTCTTTTGTCAGTACACTGAGCTGATAGTATGGTGGCAATCAAAAGCTCAAAGGCATTTCTATGGTCAAGGTATGTTCGCATATCTGAGCCGTACTGTTCGTCGAGTCGCTTACATACTTCGATAACTCTATTCATTACTTTTTTGGTTTTTCTTATCATTATCAGATCCCCTGTTCTTTTTGTATCTACAGTATTATCTATTGGTAAATATAATCCATTCAATATCTTTTTAAGAATACATGCCTTATTGAATCATAGATTTAAATTGTCATTCTTTAGATTCTACGCTATTTCTTTTGGCACGTATCATAACAATATATGCACCTACCAGCAGGATATCAGCCAGCGCCCAGGCGCAGATTTCTCCATAATATATTCCATAGTATCCGATAAAACATGTCAGTATCATGGCGCAGGATACTCGCATTATGAGCTGGGCTGTACTTGAGAGCATGGGGATGATGCTATTGCCCATTCCCTGAAGCGTTGATCTTATGATGTACAAGATGTATAGAAGCGGGAAGAACAGGGCTAAAACCTGAAGGTATTTATATCCGTATGTAAATACGCCTTCTGATATCTCATCGGTATCTACAAACATTTTCATGAGAGGATTACCGAATACGACCATTATAAGTGAGCATATAAGGGCAGTTACTGTGCCTATAATAACGCTTGCCCTTACTCCGCTTCTGACTCTGTCGTATCTTCCTGCTCCTACGTTTTGTGACACGTATGCTACTACTGCAAGTCCGTATGAAGATGCTGCTATCTCCAGAAGAGCATAGATCTTACCTGCTATTGTGTATCCTGTGAGAAAAGATATTTCGTACTGATTAACCCTGCTTATCACAATGAGTCCGCCAATTGCTGTAATAACACTTTGGAATGCCATTGGAAGACCTATTGTCAGAAGATTTCTGAGTACCTGAATACCTGCTTCTGATCCTTCTTTGGTCTCTTCCACTTCTTCATTTACACTCTTCCTGATCTTATAGACATGATATCCGCAAATTATCATGACAAGACATTCTGAAAGTATTGTTCCAAGGGCAGCTCCTGCTATTCCCATATTCAGAATGCTTACAAATAAGATATCAAGAACGATGTTACAAAGAGAAGATACGGTCATGGCCATTAGAGGAATATTGCTGTTACCTCTGCTTCTAAGTACCGCTGCAAAGAGCTGATAGAAGATCAAAAATGGAAGGCCGGCAAAGGTCACGTCTACATATGTTTTGGCAAAAGAAAATACTTCCTCTTTTGTCCCTATTATTGTTAATAACAGCTTCGAAGTAACAAGAAGTATTATCACAAGAATAACAGCCAGCGCCAGGCATATAGCTCTTGCCTTTCTATAGTATAAGGAAAAGGCTTTTTCATTTTTTTCGCCAAACTTATTACCAAGAATAACTGAAAAGCCTTGAATAAGGCCTATCAGAAAGCCGTTGACCATGAAAATCAGCCATTCAGTTCCTCCTATGGCTGAAAGGGCCAGGTCTCCAACATTTCGGCCAATGATAATACTATCCACAACTATGTATAGCTGCTGGAAGATATTGCCAATGATTAGTGAAAATGAAAAAGAAATTATGAGAAGAAAGGGATTGCCTTTAGTAAGATCTTTGTCGCGGTTCATACTATACCTCAAGCTGTATTTTTTGTCATTTCATTATAACCCAAATATAGCTGAAGCACACAAGAATACTCAGATTCTTGTGTGCTTCGATCTCATTTATATTATTATGTTTGAATATTTGCAACTACCTGTAAGTTGTATTCGTCAAAAACTACCAATTTACTTCCAACCCAGCTAAATGACAATTGCTTATTTCCCTTATTTGACAATGAATATATATCTTTTTCACTGCCATCTGCCAAATCTTTACAGATAATTTTACTGCCCTTTAATAAATACACGTTCCCATTACTATATCCAACAATTCTAATCGTATTCTTTTGGGTATCATACAGTATTTCACTTTCTCCAGTTTTATAATCTATAGATACCAGAATTTCTTTTTTAAGATCATCATATCTAATAATATTACATGGAATAATACCATTTCTTCCATTTTTAGCTATTTGAACTATTCCTATAACCTTATCGCCTTCTATAACAAAGAAATTAGATAATCCTGATTTTTCTCCTCCGCAGTCTGATAAGGCTGTTATTTCATGAGATATACCATCTACATTATAGGAGAATTCACTCTGTTTATAGCGCTTATATAATTCAATAATTGTCCCATCATCAGCAACTCTTCTCACAATATCCTCAGAACTACTAAATTCACTTATTATTTCATCAGATAGTTCTATCTGTTGAAGCTTTCCATCCTCAATATAATAATTCTGCGCATCAGTAATGATTTTTATTTTATTAGTAACGGCATCTCTACTAACATCCAAATATCCTTCTGTAGTCATCATTATTTCACATGCTTCTGAATGTAAATCATAGTGGTAGAGAACACTTTCATCATCACCATCCTGATATGTGATTACTACATAATAAACTTCATTATCATCTCCACAATAACTAGTTACCATCTGTTCATCAGGAACCTCAGATACAAATATATCCTGATCTTTTTCTGTTATTAAGTCATACCGTTGTAATCCAGATTGATTAAGTCCTTTTCCAACACGTGTATAATGATAAAAAGAATTGCATTCTATGTCGTTTGGGCCGAAATCATGAATATAATGAACATAACCACTCGAATTTATCCTGTTACATCCAACGAGAACAAATGCTATAAGACATATTATTGAAATTGTTTTTTTTAGCACGTCTTCTCCTCCTTATCCGGTGCATCTGTAATAATTGATTCTTCTTCATTAATTTCTACATGAATATTTATCCGTCAACAAACCGAATATCCATTTACTGCTTTATATAACCTTTATTAGGAGTAAAATCCCCTTATTATTGTATTTTCGCTTTCATTTCATTACTTTTAAATCCGATGAAATGTCTTTTTTATACGACGAACTGCATTACTTATTTTTCCATGCTATGATGTGGGTGTCAAAAGTATAGAAACACCCTAAAAATGCACATTGATAACTT
>CAMVNV010000117.1 GCA_947168935.1 uncultured Butyrivibrio sp.
CCGGAAGGGGCACACATACATGTTTTTGTTAGACGCGTAGCAGTAAACCCTGTTACAGGAGTTGTAGCTTTGGCTGTGGTAATCCTCGGTGTTGAAAATTCCAGTGAAAAGAATAATCTGAATTACAATATCATAGCCCAGGCACTTACATCTGATTATATCAGCCTGTACCATGTAGATCTTGAAACAGAAAACTTTGTAGAATATGGATCTGGGAATGCATATGACGAGCTAAACATAGAAAGACATGGTACGGATTTCTTTAATCTGTGTCATAAAGAGATACTGATGCAAATATACGATGAGGATAAGGAGAGCTTCTTTAAGAGCTTTACCATGGAAAATGTAATAGCCGCAATGGATCAGACAGGCGCATATACATATTCCTTCAGGCTCTATATTAAAGATGAGCCGATATTCGTTCATCTGAAAGCGGTTCGTATTAAAGGTGATGATAACAATATTATTATTAGTATAAGTAACATTGATGAGCAGAAGAAACAGCAGGAATCATTTGAAAGGATCAAGGAAGAGCGTAGTACTTATTCAAGAATAGCTGCTCTTTCAGGTAGTTATATTGTTATCTTTACTGTTGATCCATATACAGGTAATTATACAAATTATGTAGTAAATAAAAATTATGTCAGACCTAAAATGGCCGGAACCGGTGACAATTTCTTGGAGAAATTCAGAGCTGCCTGTGAAGAACTGGTTTATCCTGAGGACCTTGAGCGGGTTTTAGAAGAACTTCAAATGGACAATATCAAGTCACAGATTAATGACTTTGGTATTTTTAAGATGACTTTTAGAGATATCCATTCAGGTGATCCAAGATATGTTGAGCTTCGAGTAGCCCTTGTTGATGAGAGGGATGGGAAAAAAATCCTCTTTGGTATAAGGGATGTTCATGATCAGGTCAAAAGAGAACAGGAGGCTGCTTCCAAGCTTACTGCAGCAAGAAATGAAGCTAGCCTTGATGCTCTTACCGGAGTTAAGAATAAGCACGCCTATATAGACGTTGAAACTCAGCTCAATGAACAGATCACGTTAAATAATGCTCCAGCCTTTGCAGTTGTAGTTCTTGATATCAACGGACTTAAGACAATAAATGATTCACTGGGTCATAAAGCCGGTGATGATCATATTAAAAAGGGTTGCCAGATCATATGTAAAATATTCCGTCATAGTCCTGTATTCAGGATTGGCGGTGATGAATTTGCTGTAATTGTAAGAGACGGAGATTATAATTATATTGATAAGCTTATGTCACTTCTTGAAGAGAGTAATATTAAAAATGTAGAAAGTGGTGGAGTTGTAATAGCAGGAGGCGTAGCAAAATATACTAATGAAAGTTATGTTGCTGACGTATTCGAAAAAGCTGATAACAATATGTATGAGAATAAGAAACATCTAAAAGAAATAAAGGCATAAGTTCAGAATATTAGAATTTCTAAAATTGTCGTAATTAGGAGACAACAATAACATAAGGGGGAGACTTTTGTGGCGTCAGTACAAAATGACATGGATTTTCGAAAGTTGTATGAGGCAATCGTTAGTTTTGAAGAAAGTGAGGAATCACAGGACTACTATTACGAGGTAATGGATTCTCTGACAGGAAGAAAGAATAAGAACGGAAGTGATGAAACTGTCCGGGACAGGATCCTGAAGGCATACGGAGTGCTCTTTTGCGAAGATACCGGTCTTACAGATGGACAAAAGGCAGGGACTGGAGACGTTGCTGATACTGCTGACAGACTCTACATAGGAGATGCCGGTTATGATCCTGAACACTGGTACAGGATGAAATATCATTTTCCTGTAATTGATGATGACAATTACGACAGATTCGCAGCGCTTGTGATCTCAGACATGCATTCAGGCCCATTACACGAAGCTGCACTAAATGATGGAGAGACCCTTGTTGTTGGAGAAGCAGACCCTCTTCATATGACCTCTTTACAGAGACAGAACCAGCAGCTTAAAAGCATATCAATTCCTACAGGAGGTGCAAAGTGAGAATAATCGCAGTTGATGATGACAGCACTTCCTTAAAGAAGATCGAAGGCTTTATTACAAAGACAGTTCCTGATGCAGACTTCTTTGGTTTTGACAGCTCTCTTGCAGCCCTTGCCAAAGCCAGAGAAGAAGAGATAGATGTGGCTTTTCTTGATGTTAAGATGCCCGAGCTTAATGGAATTGACCTTGGCAAGTATCTGACAGAGCTTAACCCCTATATCAATCTTATATATCTGACGCAGCATACGGATTATGCTTATGAAGCAATGAAGCTTCATGCCAGTGGCTATCTCAAGAAGCCATCGTCTTCCAAAGAGATTCAAAAAGAACTTGAATCCCTGCGCTATCCTGAGATAAGAAAAAAATATAAGAGGGTATTTGCGCAGACCTTTGGTAATTTCGAACTCTTTGTAGACGGAGAACCTGTAGAATTCAAATATAAGCGCACTAAAGAGATAGTGGCGCTTCTTGTAAATAATAAAGGTGCCCAGACCACAAATGGAGAGATCATCGCCTCTTTGTGGGAGGATGATGGTGATCCGGAAAAAAAGCTGTCGTATCTGTGTAACCTTCGCCAGGATCTTCAGAATACCTTTTCAAAGCTAAAGCTTGACGGCATTATCTTAAAGCAGCGTGGTAGCATGGCTATCGCCAAAGACAAGATTGAGTGTGACCTCTACGACTGGCTTGAAAACAAGAATGATTCCAAGTACAGATATACAGGAGATTACATGAACCAGTACAGCTGGTGCGAGTTCTTCCATGCAGAACTTGATGAGATAAGTTATGAGCTTGAGGAAGTCTGATGATGCTTTGGATATAGTTCTTACCAGATATAGAATAAGCGATTTTGTATTTTGTTTTTTAACATATCGGATATATGTGTGCTAGTTTTGTGATATTCGTGATATTATTATATATATGAACATAATAACGTTGCGGAGGTCGAATATGGATTACATAAAATCTGAACATGTAACGATCAGAGATGTAAAAGATGATATTGAAAGAGCTTATAGCGTTCTTACGGATTACACGTTTGACGTTGGTATTAAGGATAAGGATTCTTTGAGATTCAGACTTCTTACAGAAGAAGTCATTAGACTTGTAAAGCAGATACTGAATAATCGTCACGTTGAAATGTGGTTTGAGGGCAATAAGAGAATATCCCGTATTATTATTGAGAGCGAAGGAACTCTTGAAGGAACACAGAAAGATGAACTCGGCTCTATTGCTACGTCCGGAACCGTATCTGAAGAGAAGGGATTCTTCAAAAAGCTCACAGATATGTTCATGATAAAGTATCCTGAAGAAGAGACCTGGTCTTTAAAAGAATACCAAAGACAACTAAAAGCCAAAAAGGCTGAAGACAAGTATTCTCTGGATGCATGGGATGACCTTGAAAGATCACTTGTTGCTAACCTTGCTGATGATATCGAGATATTTGCAGATAAAGAGGGCATAAGAATGGTCGTAACCAAAGACTTTACTAACTCTTTGTCTTTTATTTCTGCTCATACTCTTGAAGCAACTTCAAGTCAGATCATTGTTGGAACTGGTAAAGACCTTTCCAAGGAACTCGACAGAGCTGATGATATTATTGATGAGCTTGGACTTGTGGGTAAGAGTGCTATTCATGCAAAGCTTGTATTTGAAGAGACTCTCGGAATGCTGGCTCAGATGATCGAGAACTATAAGGCTGTTGTCTGGCTTGAAAAGTATAAAGACAGCTTCTGCCTTAAGCTTATTGCTAAAACTGAGATGGACTATGACAAGAAAAGCGAGCTTCTGTCCCTTGCTTCTAACCACAAGAACAGTAGCATAAAAGGCTTCATGGATAAGGTCGGTGATGTGATCCAAAACGGTCTTCTTAACTATGAAAACGTTGCAAATCTGTCCAGGGAATATGGTGGTATCGTAGACTGCGGTTCTTTGGGAATGTACAGTGGCATGGAAGGCGTATCTGAATACGGAATGATGTGGTCCTTAAATGATTACAGAGAAAGCCTTGAAGAAGCAAGAAGTAGCGATGAGGCATCAAAAGACGCCTGGGATGAACTTGAAAAATCCATCGTAGCTAATCTTGCAAACGATGTTATCGTAGGCGTAAAGGGCGACAGAGTTGAGATGACTATCATTTGCAAAATGAAATAATTGTAGAATAGATCATAGATCATTAAGAGATAGATGATATGAATCACGATTCTAAAAAAACCGAACTCAGGAATCAGCAGAGGATTGCGCTTTTGCTAATCCTCTGGAGACTTCCTGAGTTTTTCACTTCATTTATAGCAGCATGTGCCAGTGGATCAGTAGTAGTCTGGCTTGAGTTTATCGAAAATGCAAGTATTCTTATTCCTGGTATAATCCTTCTTATCTTATCCGGGATGCTTTCAAGAAATCTAAAATATGTGTTTAACTACGGAACTGGGAAGGTTGAAGCTATTACGGCGCTTTGCTGTGAGATCTTCGACATTGCCGGACTTTTCTGCGTTTCCTTTTTTGCCATAAAGGGATTATTTGTACCTGAAGAAAATGAAAGTTTTCTTGGATTTGCACTTATAGTTAGTGTGATAGGTCTCATGATAGATCTGATAATCCTCAGACAGCAAAAGAAAATCCTGTCGGGAAGTGAGAGCAAGATGTTCCATACAGCTCTTGTCAGTGCGCAAAAGGAGTTCTTTTTTGATACTGCATCTATAATAACCCTTGTTATAAGCCTTGTATTTGAAGGGACAGGCTGGATCAGGTATTTTTCGCCGATTGTCTGTTTAATCATTGTAGTACCTTTTTTCACAATAGTTATTAAACATATGAGGGAGTCAGTTTCTGAGCTTATTGACACAACACTTGATGAAGAAAACCAGCTTAAGATCATTAAGATCCTTAATGAGTTTTACGATAGTTATGAGGAACTGGGAGAGGTTCGTAGCAGGATTAATGGAGAAGAGAAGCATATCGATATCGAACTTGTTTTTAAGGATGGTATGGAGTATCAGGATGTGAGGGCTGTGGCTACAAAAATTAAAAAGAGAGTACGGGAAGAACTCGGGGATAGCCACATAAATATAATCATCTGAAAAAGTATTTGATAGTAGTATGACAAAATGTAGTATTGAATACTACATCAAATGTGATTTTTGTAGTATAATTAGATTCTAGCTTGCGCATGTCAGAATCTGGATCGTAGACTGATCGCTGATATGCTGATCAAATAGATATAAATGCGGAGGAGTATTGATGAGTTTTTATGTATTTGCAGATGGAACTGCTAATCTGCCAAAACAGCTTCTGGATGGAATCACTCTTTTACCATGCAGTTATCTTGTGAATGATAATCCCGTTACATATACAGGTGATATTGAAGATTTTAACGGACATGAATATTATGAAGGTCTTAAAAATGGTGATAAGATCAAGACCAGTCTTTTGAATACAGCTCTGTTTCTGGATTACTTTACACCTATAGCAAGTAAGGGCGGAGATATTATCTATGTAGCCATGAGTTCCGGAATAAGCGGAACCTATAATGCTGCAATTAATGCTGCTAACGAGCTTATGGAAGAATATCCGGATAGCTTCATCCACATCGTGGATTCACATGGCTGCGGATTTGGTAATGGAATCCTTGCTCTCAAGGCTGCAAAGCTAAGTAAGGACGGCGTCGACTGCAGAGAAGCTGCCAAGATCCTTGATGCGGACGTTCCTCATGCTTGTCAGTATTTTACAGTAGATGACCTTAACTTCCTTAAGAATACCGGACGCGTAAGCGGAGTTACAGCTCAGATCGGTACTATTCTTAATATCAAGCCTATTCTCTTTGGAGACAGCACAGGACATATTATTTCCTGTAGCAAGGTAAGAGGCCGTAAGAACGCTATTAAGGCTATTGTAAGTAAATACGCTGAAAAGAGAATGGATACGGATGATCAGACAGTCTGCATATCACACGGAGATTGTCTTGAAGATGCCAATCAGCTGGCTCAGATGGTAAAAGAGGTTAATCCTAAGGCTAATATAACAATATGTCAGCATGAGCCTTTCTCAGGCGCACATGTTGGTCCCGGAATGCTCGGACTTTTCTTCTGGGGTAATGAAAGATAAAGAAACTAAGATAATATGAATTCTTAGATTTATAAGTATAGTAAAAAAGCAGATATATCATTATTGATATACCTGCTTTTTATTTTGCCTCTCGTGATGAGCTTCTTTTTCTTTGTACATGAGTTCATCTATATGCTTCATGAACTCGTCTCTTGTCATTCCCTGCTGAATATCATATATTTCAACGCCACTACTTATATCAAAGATTTCAGTCCAGCCTCTTTTGTGCTTGATTTTCTGTAACCGATTTCTGACGTCAGTGATTTTTTCATCAATTATTCTTCTGTCAGTATAGTCTGAAATAATACAGAACTCGTCTCCGCCAAATCTTCCGATGATATCTTCCTTGCCAAAAACATTAGCTAAGATCTCTGATGTAGCCTTAATAGCATAGTCACCTTCGTCGTGACCGAGAGAGTCATTGATGTCTTTGAAGTGGTCCAGATCGAGCATTATAACGGAAAAGGTCTTTCCGGATGTGCTGGCCTTTATTTTTTCATAAAGCTTCCAGTCAAGGCCCCTTCTGTTCAATATTCCAGTTAGGTAGTCAACATTTACGTCAGTGGTCTGATATATGAGATATATGGTTATACATGCCATGGAGATGGCTGCATATGTTGTCTTGATGCTGGTAAATGCCTGTATAATAGCTCCGACAATGGATAAAATAGGAAGAACGAGTATCATGTTCCTGTATTCTGCCATGATATTTTTCCTGAAAATGATAACATAAACCATGACAAGAACAATGAAGGCAAAAAGAATATATGCCCTGTACATGTAGAATTGGCCTCGTGAATATTCGGAACCGTTAAGTATGAACAGCCAATGCATTTTGAAAATATAGTCAATGATAACAACAATTGCATTAATTATAGCGAGTGTCATAAAGAACACCTGGAAAATTCTGCGCTTTTTCTTGTTTTTATCATCCATCCAGAAGTCAACATAGCTAAGAGTTAAAGAGAAATTGATCGGATCAAGAATGTACATGACAAAGATTCCTATATGTACAAGGGGAGCAATACTGAAGTGATCCGAATCGCCAATTCTTGCAATAACATCCATAAATACAAGCAAAAGAGTGCACAACAGAATTCTGGCGTACGCTTTACCCATCTTAAGGCGTGATGAAGAATTCCTGAACACCAGGAGAATGATGAGCATAAACGATATGAAAAAATCAGCAACTACCCAGCTGGACATCTCAACCATTTTCTATCGGCTCCTAATCCTTGTTGGAAGATAGATTGAAAAAAGTCATACATTATATGGCAAATCTACTAATCATATATCGGATAAAAAGAGCTGAGGATTTAGTGACACATGTCTGGATTAAATCTTATAATCCGGGACATAGAAATGCACTTGACGGAGTGAGAAAAGGGTATTATACTGACTATAAATTCAATTTCAGTCAAAAAGGATATAGAACGGATGCCAAAGAGTTATTCTGATGCAGAAAAAGAATATATTATTAAAAGACTTAAGGAAGAGGCTGCCAAGTGCCTTGCCCAGTACGGTGTTCGTCGCACAACAGTTGATGAGCTTGTAAAAAGGGTTGGAATTCCAAAGGGTACCTTTTATCTGTTTTATAAGTCCAAGGAACTGTTGTTGTTTGAGGTCATCCAGGAGCAGCATGACGCTATCAATAATGACCTTGCCAGGGCGCTTTCGGGAATTTCTCTTAATGACCTTAATGCTGATGTCCTTACGGATCTGATCTTTGAATTTTTCAAAAAGACGTATGATATGCCTATTTTAAAGCTTATTGATACAGGAGAAGTCGAGCTACTGGTAAGAAAGCTTCCAAAGGAAGTTGTAGAAGCGCACTACAAGGATGATACAGACACCATTGAGACTATGCTCTCAATGTTTCCTTTGAAAAAGAAGGTGGATGTGAAGGCTATCAGTGCCGCATTTCATGCAGTTTATTTTGCCACCCTCCATAAAGAGGATATTGGAATAGAGAACTATGATAAGGCGCTTAGAATGTTGATATATGGCATCGTGCAGCAGTTTATGTGATGTGAACAAAGACTTTGCCTTCAAGGCTGCTACAAATATGACCCAAACTTCAATTAAGTCCGGAAAATACCGGACTTTAAATAATGATTTTAACTGACTAAATAAACATAATTGGTCAAACATATATGGAGGATATTTTATGATACAGGTTAGTAATCTTTCTTTTAGCTATACCAAAAAGCCTTTTATTCAGGATATGAACTTTGAGGTTCACGAGGGGGAGATATTTGGATTCCTTGGGCCTTCCGGTGCAGGTAAGAGTACACTTCAAAAAATATTATTGGGAATGCTTCCTGGATACACAGGATCTGCCATTGCCTGTGGAACAGAGTGCAACAGGCATGACCAGGATTTCTATCAGTCTATAGGCGTTGATTTTGAGTATTCAACCATGTATGAGAAGCTTACAGCAAGAGAGAATCTTGAGTTCTTCTCATCTTTGTATAGACAGAGAGTTAGAAGTATTGATGAACTCCTTTCTCTTGTAGGTCTTGAAAATGATGGAGACAAGAAGGTAACGGCATATTCTAAGGGCATGAAGAGCAGACTTAACTTCATCAAGGCGCTGGTCCATGATCCAAAGCTCTTATTCCTTGATGAACCTACAAGTGGTCTTGATCCAACCAACAGCCGCATGATGAAGGATGTGATCCTTGAAGAGAAGAAAAAGGGTAAGACTATTCTCCTGACTACTCATAACATGCAGGATGCAACTGAGCTTTGTGACAGGGTAGCGTTTATTGTCGGCGGTAAGATTTTCGCTCTGGATAGTCCTCATAACCTGATAATGTCGAGGGGGGCTGCCAAGATAACATATAGCTGGCTTGATAATGATATAGAAAAGACTGGTAGTTGCCAGCTCGACAGGGCATCAGAGGATGTAACGCTTAAAGGGCTTATTAATGAGAACAGGCTATTGTCTATTCATAGCAGTGAACCTACTTTGAATGACATATTTATTGATATTACTGGTAAAACACTTGTTTAGAAAAGCAGAATTATTTAACTCTATTAAAAGAGGCCCTTTTTCGTGCGTAATGATTTTTTATTGAGTAAATGAATTAGCATTTGAAACGGAGATGTTATATGAGACTTAGAAATTTACTTATATGGGATATGCGGTTTCAGTCAAGATATGGCTTTTACCTTTTGTATACTTTTTTAACTTTGTTCTATATCGTGGTTCTTACAGCTATGCCATCTTCCTGGAGGGGATATGCTGCGGCAGTTCTGATATTTTCAGATCCGGCAGCGATGGGGCTTTTCTTTATGGGTGCAATTGTCCTTCTTGAAAAGAGTCAAAGGATTACTTCCTTTATGGCGGTTGCCCCATTAAAAGCTAAGGAATATGTGCTTTCAAAGGTGCTGTCTTTAAATGCGATCGCTCTGGTTGTAGCAATGATCCTTACTTTGAGTGCAGGTGGAAGAAACATAGTGGCTGTTCTTGTAGGTACATTTATGGCGGGAACTCTTTTTACCTTGTGTGGAGTGATAGTAGCAACTAAGATCACAAGTCTTAACCAGTTTATTCTGGCGACGGTGCCTGTTGAGATCGTTGGTTTCGTACCGGCAATACTTCACTTATGCGGCATCACACCAAAGTCATGGGGGATATACCCTGCAAATGCCTGCATGGATCTGGTTGCAGGAAGAGAAGCATCTATGATAGGACTAGTATTATGCGCTTTGATAATTGCAGCTTTATTTAGGGCATCAGTTGGCTGCGTCCAAAAGATGTGGCAGGAACAGGGAGGCGTAAAGAT
The DNA here is from genome assembly GCA_947168935.1 of uncultured Butyrivibrio sp. Taxonomy (GTDB): domain Bacteria; phylum Bacillota; class Clostridia; order Lachnospirales; family Lachnospiraceae; genus Butyrivibrio. The sequence continues at coordinate 9,912 of CAMVNV010000117.1, forward strand.
ATGAGCAGGATACGTAGTATAAGTATAAGTTTTATACATATGCTAAAGTTTGTTAAAAAGGATATGATGCTGCTTGCTGCAGGTGTTTCTCCTGTGATGATAGGAGCAGCTATTAGATTTGGCATCCCCTTTATAGAGAATCTTCTTGTGAAGTACACGGGACTTCCTTATGTGATGGAGCCTTATTATGGGCTTATTGATATTTTGTTTGCTGCCATAACGCCTGTTATCTTTTGTTTTGTAGCAGCCATGGTCATTTTAGAGGAACATGATGATCATATAGACAGATATCTTTTTGTTACAGATCTTGGCAGGAGAGGATATTATATCTCAAGGATAATAGTCCCAGCTGTAATTGCCTTTGTTATAACTGCAGCTCTTTTACCAATATTTGGATTATCTGACCAAGTAGTTGCGGTGGAAGTTTCTTTAGCAATCGCCGGCACTCTTCAAGGTATCATAATAGCGCTGCTTGTGGTAACCTTGTCTTCCAACAAGCTTGAAGGAATGGCACTTACCAAGCTATCGTCACTACTTATGTTGGGGGCTGTTGTTCCTTATATAATGCCTAAGCCCTATTCCTATATCTTAAGCTTTATGCCATCTTTTTGGACAGGGATGATGATCAATGAAAATAATATAGTCTATATGGCAGCATGTGTTGCGGTTTCGATGGTGTGGATAGCTTTACTTGGCATAGCATCTAAGAATAAGTAGGTGTCATAGATTATGGTGAACTACTCCGACTTATAGAAGTCGGAGCTTCCTGTTTCAACCACTACTGCGTTAGCTACGAATATACGTAACTCAATGTCTTACACAATGTCCACAGGCGTATGAGTTTGGGCTATTCCGTCCCTACTATATATTTGCTGTTATGCTATCTCTTTGAGTAATCTAAGTCCTTCTTTTTTTATATTGATAGCAGCATTCTGGTCACGACTCATCGTAAGTCCACAATCACATTTCATTGTACGTATTGTCAGATCTTTCATTTCAGGATGCTTTTTTCCGCAGCAATGGCAAGCTTGTGATGATGGAAACCACTTATCTACCTTGATAAGGTATTTATTTCTGTCAGCAAGTTTATACTCAAGCATATTCAGAAATAGCCCATATCCATTATCAAGAGTGGCTTTACCATTACCAAAACCTTTATTAGACATAGCTTTCATGTTTAGTGACTCTACACATACTACATCATACTGATTGGCTATCTCAGTAGATATTTTATGCAGATTATCCAAACGCTGATTAGCAATATGTCTATGAATTTTATTTACCTTACGGAGTTGCTTTATATAGTTGTTAGATTTTGTTTCATGCTTATTAGAACCTTGCATACGTGATAACTTACGTTGTGCTTTAGCAAGCTTATCATGGCTTTCACGATAGTATTTATGATTAGTGCCAACGTTGCCATTATTATCAACGTACAAGCCATCGGAAGCATAATCCAATCCGATAGCATTTGTTTTATCTACTACATAAGTATTTGCTGTATCTGCAATCTCAAACAATACTGATATATAAAACTTTCCATCAGATTCCTGCGATACAGTAGCTGATTTGACCATCCAGTTATTTTCCGGCTGTCTGTGTATTACAGCCTTTACATGACCAACTTTTGGAAGGTAAATACCTTTACCATCTAACCTGATTGTTGCCTGTTTCAGCTTATTAGATGGTTTAGGATACTGACAGTTGGTTGTATATGCTTTACGGCTGCGCTTTGCAGACTTGAATTTAGGAAATCCATTGCTCTTCTTACGGGATTTACTAAAACAGTTGCGGAATGCTTCCTGCAAATCCAACT
>CAMVNV010000118.1 GCA_947168935.1 uncultured Butyrivibrio sp.
ACGAAATAAGCTCAGCTCTCTGCTAATTGCATAGAGCTTTTTTATTGCATAGACATTCATTTTAAATATTTTTTTCTTTTTTCATTCTTCATTTATTTGAAGCTAAAAATAGCTATTAAAAGATCACTAATGAATTTTGCATAATCATCCGATATCTTTTATGCAATATTGTCATAAAAATATTTATTTAAGCCTTAAGTTATGAGATTCTAAGCCGATATAATAAGCGAGCCATTATTTATTTCATTGCGAGGTGATAAGATGGAAAGTAAAATTCTGTTGGAAAATGGTACTAATGAGCTGGAGGTTTTGGAATTTAAAATTGATGATCACTGTTATGGAATAAACGTTGCTAAGATAAAAGAAATAATTACTTATCAGGAAGTGACGCCTGTTCCTAATGCACATCCTAGTATCGAAGGCATTTTTATGCCACGTGATATGATGATCACCGCAATTGATCTTCGTAACTGTCTGCAGAGAGGAACATCCAAACCGGGCGGTCTCTTCATAGTAACTAATTTCAACAAGCTGGATATAGCATTCCATGTTGATTCCGTTATTGGAATTCACCGTGTTTCCTGGGCTGATATCATTAAACCCAATGCTACTATTTCTACAGCTGAACAAAGTATTTCCACAGGTATTATTAAATTTGAAGATCGTCTTATCATCATCCTTGATTTCGAGAAGATTGTTGCTGATATCAATCCTAATACAGGTCTTAATATGGACCAGATCAAGGATATCGGACCTCGTACAAGAACAGATGTACCTATTGTTCTTGCAGAAGACTCACAGCTTCTTAACAAGCTTATCGTAGATGCTCTTAATAAAGCCGGATATTCAAATGTAAGACATTTTGAAAATGGTAAACTTGCATATGACTATATCCAGGAGCTTAAGAAGAGAGAGAAGCTTGATCAGGTTAAATGTATTATTACTGACGTTGAGATGCCTATCATGGATGGTCATCGTCTTACAAAGCTTGTTAAGACAGATGACGCTACAAAGGATATTCCACTTATCATCTTCTCATCACTTGTTAATGAAGAAATGAGAAGAAAGGGTGAATCCCTTGGTGCAGACAGGCAGCTGTCAAAACCTGAGATCGGTAATCTTGTTTCAGTTATTGATGAACTGGTTCGAATTACTGATGATGAATGATTTAAGTATATGTTAATAATGACTCCCTTTGCAGGTGCAGGTAGGATAACTACATTGTGATTTGCAAAGGGAGTTTTATTTTGTAGTTTGTTATCAGATCATACTTATAATCCCCTCTATATACTTAGCGTTTATAAAACTGTATAATTACATCTTGGCATAGAAAAAAATATAAAGAGGTAGAAGATGGAAAACGTTCTTGCGGCTGCACTTGGGCAGACAAAAAAAGTTTTAATTGGTATAGGTGAGGAATGGGCCTATGATAATAAAAATATTTCAAATGATATAGCTTATAAAAAACTGCTGGACCAGGCTAAGGACGGCTTTGAATGGCTTGTTCCTTTCATTGAGTATCATTACATGACAACACATGATGATTCCAGAAGTGAAGCATTCAGAAAACTTCATGAGCTTATTAAGGATAAAGACTATTACATAGTTTCTACTATATATGATTACAGTGATCCGGAAAATCTTTTTTCATCGGACAGAATGGTCTTTCCATGCGGCAATATGGAGCTTCTTCAGCAAAAACACAACGCAAGTGGACCGCTTATTCCTGCGGTAAATTCAGAAGAATTTGCTCAATTGATGGCACAAATAGATAAAATACTAAAAAATAATGGTAAACTTGCCGAAATAAATAAAGTAATATACTGCGATGATGAGCTTGTCTTTAATCAGAAAAGGCGCGAATGTCGTGATGTGCAGTATAACGAGCAGGCATACCTGCCCCGATGGAATAATTATCAGGAATGGCTATCAGGGACTTTGTCGGAGGATCTACTGATTCTGGAACTAGGAGTAGGGCTGGAATATCCGACTGTTATTCGATTCCCTTTTGAAAAGATAGCATATATCAATAATAAGGCATATATGATTCGTGTTCATGAAAAGCTGTATCAACTGACTGAGCAGATAAGTAAGAAGGCGGTTTCTATACAAGGAAATTCGATGGATTACATAAAAGAAGCATGAGGGTGTTATGGCATCGATCGATAACACAAGCGAAATTGATGCATTATCGAAGTTGGCAGGCAAAGCGCCAGCCGGGTCTTCTGATGCTCAAAATGCTATCGATCTTGATAATGAAGACTTAAAAGAGATCAATAAGCTTTTAAGTAGTATAGATAGAGGCGAGATTATCGATCCAAATCTTGCGCAGGTTGCAGAAAGCTATAAGGCTGCAGAAGCTTCCAGTGCAAATATTCCTCAATATACAGTTGGTGAAGAGTCTCCTGATTTTTTTGATATAGACGAAGAGGAAGAGGACCTTGATCAGGCAATTGCTGCTGCAGAAGAAGCAATGCAGAAGATGGAAGAGGAGCCTGTAGCAGAAGAAGCACCAGTAGAAGAGCCAGTGGTTGAATCGATTGATGAAGCCGGGGAAGCTGTAGCTGAGCCAGAAGCGGAAGACGATGCTGTAACTGTAGAAGAAGTGGCAACAGCAGAAGAGGCACCTGCTGAAGATGCCATAATAGAAAAAATAACTGAAGATGTACCTGAAACAAACGAGACTTCTGAGGAAACTACTGAAATAGATGAGACACCTTCTGAAGCACCTGAAACTGCGGATGCTCCGGAAGAAACTGTAGTGGATGAGACTCCTGAATTGGAGGAAGGTGCACCCATGGCAGATAACAACGTACCGCCAACTGCATCAGATGATCCCAATAAGCAGCTATCACCTGAAGAGATAGCAGCTATGTTTGCTGCGGCCGGAGGTGGAGACAGTGCTCCAGAGCCTGAACCGGAACCTGCGCCAGCAGCACCAGATCTTGGGGCTGATCCTAACAAGAAGCTGTCACCTGAAGAGATAGCAGCTATGTTTGCTGCGGCCGGAGGTGATGATGGAGGCGCAGCTGAACCAGAAGCTGCTCCGGAACCTGAGCCCGAGCCGGAACCAGCACCTGCAGCACCAGATCCAGGGGATGATCCAAATAAGAAGCTGTCACCTGAAGAGATAGCAGCTATGTTTGCTGCGGCCGGAGGTGATGACGGCGGCGCGGGTGAAGCTGAAGCAGCACCTGAAGAAGCACCCGCTGAGGAGCCTGCAGATGATGCTCCTTCACCAGATGATATATTGAAATCCATGCAGCCCGCGGATGATGATCCGAACAGGGCTCTTAGTCCTGAGGAAATAGAAGCGATGTTTGCTGCAGCTGGAGGCGACGCTCCGGCTGAAGGTGGTGCAGAAGATGCACCTTCAGAAGATGGCGGCTTGGATGAAGGCAGTGCCGAAGAAAGTGCTGAAGCAGGAGATGAGCTTTCTATTGATGAAGGTGCTTCAGAATCAGAAGAGTCTTCTGGTGATGAGCTGTCTATAGAAGAGCCTTCAGAAGAAGCAGCAGAAGAGTCAGCTAAAGCAAGCGAAGAAGCTCCTTCAGAGGAAGCAGCGGAAGAAGGTGGAGGCGATGAGCTTTCACTAGATGATATAGAAGAGGCACCTGCTGATAGTAGTTCAGATGGCGGAGAAGCTAGTGATGAAGGTGCTTCTGATGACGCCGGTGAAGAAGCTTCTGATGCTGAACTTGATTCTTTGATGGATTCCCTTGGCAGTGATGACATGGATTCCTTGGAGAATGGAGGTTCTGATGGTGTCGCTTCCGAAGTTGCATCAGAAGGCGGCGACGAACTTAATATAGAAGAAGGTGGTGAAGGCGGAGGCGATGAGCTGAGCCTTGAAGAACCATCTGAAGGTGCGGACGAACTCAGCCTTGAAAATGAAGGCGAGGGCGATGATCTTATGTCGCTTTCAGAGGAAGGCGCTGAGTCAGAAGATGCTCCTGATGAAGAGGAAGAGTCTGCGCCATCAAGCGATGAACTTGATGATATAGAACTTGAGAAGAAAGCTGCCAAAGGTAAAAAAGGTGGCAAGAAGGCTAAAGAGAAGAAAGCTAAAGAAGATGGAGGCGAAAAGAAAGGATTTTTTGCCAGAATTCTATCAGCTCTTTTCTCAGAAGACGATGAAGGTGAAGGCGGCAATGTAGAAAATAACGAGCTTGCATCTCTAACAGACGAAAATCAGGCTGTTCTCAATGAGATGGAAGACGAAAAGAAGAAGAAAAAGAAGGAAAAAGAGCCTAAGCCTAAGAAAGAAAAGAAGCCTGCCAAGAAGAAAGAAAAGAAGCCGAAGCCACCTAAGGAACCAAAGCCTAAGAAGGAAAAGAAACCGAAGGTTCCGGATGGACCACCACCAAAGCCGATCCCGCCGAGGAAGTTCATTCTTGCTTTCCTTCTGGTTATACCGATTGGAATAATTTGTGCACTTCCGGCATACACGATTCCGGAAAAGGCACTTCATCAGGAAGCGCAGGAGGCATTCCTTAGCGGTGACTATGAAGAGGCGTACAGGGATTACTATAGCTTGTACCGCGCAGGAAAGCTTGATGAAGACGACCAGATCCTTTACTGGAAGGCTAGATATATTTCTCAGATGAGGCACTATTACAAGCAGTACGAAGTGTTTAAGTCTGCGAATCTGCCTGTTGAAGCTTTGAATGCTCTTATCAAAGGTGTTGAGCAGTACACGGAGATCATTGAAGACAATGAAAGGCTTAAGGAACTTGAGCTTGAGTACAAACCAGATTCAACACCTGATTCTTTGGTTGAAAGTGAAGTCAATATAGCGTACTATAATATACAATCGGCGCTCGAGAGTGAATATGGCCTGACTATAGAAGATGCTTATGAGCTGATCTACATTGAAGAAGAAGTTGACTATACTAAGCAGCTCCAGATTATATGCGGCCTTAGAGCAGCGCCCGAGTAGCAGTTGTATATGCAAAGAGGGAGGATGGTTTTTTGGTCGCTATATTGGATTATGATGCCGGCAATATCAAAAGTGTTGAAAAGGCATTTAAGTATCTTGGAGCAGATGTTGTAACAACCAGAGATGAAAAGGAAATCTTAAGAGCCGATCATGTGGTGCTGCCTGGAGTTGGCGCTTTTGGCGACGCCATGGGCAAGTTAAATGAATACGGACTTGTGGATGTTATTAAAAAGACGGTATCGTCTGACATCCCGTTTATAGGAATATGCCTGGGTCTTCAGCTCATGTTTGATTCTAGTGATGAATCAGAAGGAGCCAAAGGCCTGGGTATTTTTCGTGGAAAAATAAGAAGGATTCCGGCAGAGGGCGGTCTTAAAGTTCCTCAGATCGGCTGGAATGATCTTACTTATTCAAAAGAGGGACGCCTTTTTAAAGGTATACCTGAACATTCATATGTATATTTCGTTCATTCATATTATCTGGATGCGCAGGACAAGGATATTGTCACTGCAACTACAGACTACGGCGTACGCGTAGAAGCTTCTGTGGAAAAAGGAAACGTATTTGCATGTCAGTTTCATCCGGAAAAGAGTTCGGAAGTTGGAATGCAGATCTTGAAGAATTTTCTGGAGGTATAAAGATGCTGACTAAAAGAATAATACCTTGTCTTGACGTAAAGGACGGAAGAGTCGTTAAAGGAATTAATTTTGTAGAGCTGCGTGATGCAGGAGATCCTGTATCTGTTGGTGAAGCTTATAGTAAAGCCGGCGCAGATGAACTTGTTTTCCTTGATATAACTGCTACATCGGATGCAAGAGAGACTGTGGTAGACATGGTCAGAAAGGTTGCTGAGAGAGTATTCATCCCATTTACAGTTGGCGGTGGCATAAGGACTGTAGATGATATGAGAGCGATCCTTAGAGAGGGTGCTGACAAGTGCGCTGTTAACTCAGCTGCAATTAACAGACCTGAGCTTATCTCAGAAGGAGCTGAAAAATTCGGAAGTCAGTGCGTTGTTGTTGCTATTGATGCCAGGAAAAGAGAAGACGGCTCTGGCTGGAACGTTTTCAAAAACGGTGGCCGCATAGATACAGGTCTTGATGCTATAGAATGGGCTATTAAAGCTGACAAGCTTGGTGCAGGCGAGATTCTTCTTACAAGTATGGACGGCGATGGAACCAAGGCTGGATACGATATCGAGCTTACAAGAGCTATCGCAGATGCAGTAAGTATTCCTGTTATTGCTTCTGGCGGTGCGGGTACTAAGGAGCATTTCTATGAGGCTCTTACCAGGGGCGGTGCTGATGCAGCACTTGCAGCTTCTTTGTTCCACTATAAGGAGCTGGAGATAGGTGAGGTAAAAGAGTACCTTAGAGACAAAGGCGTTCCTGTGAGACTTTGATACGTTAGAAATAATTAGTGATATAAATACTATTATCAGATCTGATGATAGTACTTTTTGAGAGGACATAAGTAATGGGAGCAATCGAAGGAGAATGGGCGAAGGCTTTAGCACCTGAGTTCAGAAAACCTTACTATACTGATTTATATAAATTTATAAAAGAAGAATATTCTACACATGTGGTGTATCCGCCATCAGAAGAGATTTTTAACGCTCTTCATCTTACGGATCTTCATAATATCAAGGTCGTTATCTTAGGTCAGGACCCTTATCATGAGCCTGGACAGGCGCATGGTCTGTGCTTTTCTGTAAGACCGGATGTGGATATTCCGCCGTCACTTGTAAATATCTATAAAGAACTTCATGATGACCTTGGCTGCAAGATTCCGAATAATGGATATCTTGAGCATTGGGCAAAGCAGGGTGTACTGCTTCTTAACACACTTCTCACTGTAAGGGCTCATCAGGCCTTTTCCCACAAAGGAAGAGGATGGGAGAACTTCACGGACGCTATTATCAGGGCTGTCAACAATGAAGACAGGCCCATCGTCTATATGCTGTGGGGGAGTCCGGCACAGAAGAAGGCCGAAATGCTTAATAATCCAAAACATCTTATATTAAAGGCGCCTCATCCAAGCCCATTATCAGCTTACAGGGGATTTTTTGGCTGCAAACACTTTAGTCAGTGTAATGAATTCCTAGAGAAAAATGGTATTGAGAAGATCGACTGGCAGATTCCGGACATAGAAGCACATCCATGTGCTTCTGAACATGTCTAAGATACATCCTGTATCCGGACATTGAAATGCATCCGTGCATTTCAGGACATGTCTAAGATACATCCTGTATCCGGACATAGAAGCACATCCATGTGCTTCTGAACATGTCTAAGATACTAATTTCAATCTCAAATGGAGGGATTCTTGCGAAGTGTGGCATGAATCCCTTTTTCCCAGTGATATTAATCAATTCAAAAAACTTAATATAAACTCTGTACAAGTGGCATGATTTATGGTACTTTACTAGAGTAAACGGTCAAATTGTATACAAAGATACAATTACACAAAAAGAAAGGCATTATTTTAGATATGAAAAAAGCTTTTATCAGCAAAGAACAGGCAGAAGCAATTGCCAGAGAGTATCCAACACCTTTTTATATTTATGATGAAAAGGCTATAAGAGAGAACGCACGTGCCGTTAACAAGGCATTTTCATGGAATAAAGGTTTCCGCGAGTATTTTGCAGTTAAAGCTACTCCGAACCCTGAGATCCTTAAGATATTACTTGAAGAGGGCTGCGGTTTTGACTGTTCATCCATGGCAGAACTTGTTCTTGCAAAGGCAGTTGGTGCCAAGGGTGCAGATATAATGTTTTCTTCTAATGACACACCAGTAGAAGAGTTCGTATATGCCGGTGAGCTGGATTCCATAATCAATCTTGACGATCTTACACATGTAGACTATTTTATCGAGAATAATATTCCTTTTAAGGAAACTATGTGCTGCAGATTTAACCCAGGCGGCGTGTTTAAGATGAGTAACGGGATCATGGACAATCCTGGTGATTCCAAGTACGGAATGTCTGAAGAGCAGATGGCGCAGGCTTTTACCAAGATGATGGAAAGAGGCGTTAAGCACTTCGGTATCCATGCTTTTCTTGCAAGTAACACTGTAACTAATGATTATTATCCTCAGCTTGCCGGCCAGCTTTTCGAGCTTGCAATTAGACTTAAGAAGGCTACCGGAGCTGATATTACATTTATCAATCTCTCAGGCGGTGTAGGAATTGCTTATACACCTGATCAGACTCCTAACGATATCGCTGTTATCGGCGAGGGTGTTCACAAGAAGTTTGATGAGATCATGGTTCCTGCCGGACTTGGCGATGTAGCTATTTTCACAGAGATGGGCAGATATATGATGGGACCTTATGGAAGCCTTGTAACAAGAGCTATCCATGAGAAGCACATCTACAAGGAGTACATCGGTGTTGACGCCTGCGCAGCTAACCTCATGCGTCCCGCTATGTACGGCTCATATCATCACATCACTGTTTTGGGAAAAGAAAATGAGCCTTGCGATCATCTTTATGATGTAACCGGTTCTCTTTGTGAAAATAATGATAAGTTTGCTATAGACAGAAAGCTTCCTAAGATCGATATGGGTGATCTTATCTATATCCACGACGCCGGTGCCCACGGTTTTGCTATGGGTTATAATTACAATGGTCGTCTGTGGAGCAGCGAGCTTCTGCTTCAGGAAGATGGAAGCGTAAGATGCATCAGAAGAGCGCAGACTATGAGGGATTACTTCGCTACATTTGATGAGCTGCCTGTATTTAACGCTATTGAGGACGCTATTGAAGAGTCAGGCCAGCAGTAATGGTAGTTTATTAAGGTGTTTTATTTTTGTATTTTTGTTTAGGTATTTTTATTTAGGTATTTTGGTTTAAATATTTTTATTTAGGTATTTTTATTAAGGTATATTATTTTGGAAGGTGGAGATATAAGGCAATGAAGAATGCGAAGAATGTGAAGAAGTACACAGAAATGTCTAAGGAGGAGCTTACAGCTGAACTTGCTTCATTAAAGAAAGAGTATGAGAGATATCAGGCTATGGAGATGACTCTTGATATGAGCCGTGGTAAGCCATGCAAAGAGCAGCTTGATCTTTCTATGGGTCTTATGGACGTTCTTAGTTCTAGTTCAGATCTTGCTTGTGAAGATGGTACAGACTGCCGTAACTACGGTGTGCTTACAGGTATTGATGAAGCTAAAGAGCTTCTTTCCGATATGATGGAGAACAATCCCGATAATATCATTATCTTTGGTAATTCTTCTCTTAATGTGATGTATGACTGCATCAGCCGTTCATTCACACACGGTGTTATGGGCAATACTCCATGGTGCAAGCTTGATAAGGTTAAGTGGCTGTGCCCTTCACCTGGATATGACAGACATTTTGCTATTACAGAGTATTTTGGCATCGAGATGATCCCTGTTCCTATGTCTCCGGAAGGACCTGACATGGACATGATCGAAAAGCTTGTTGCAGAAGATGACAGCATCAAGGGTATCTGGTGCGTTCCGAAGTATTCAAATCCTCAGGGATATTCATATTCAGATGTAACAGTAAGACGTTTTGCCAACCTTAAGCCTAAGGCACATGACTTCCGTATTTACTGGGACAATGCTTATGGTATACATCACCTTTATGATCAGGAGCAGGATTATCTTATCGAGATCCTTGCTGAGTGTAAGAAAGCAGGACATCCTGACCTTGTTTACAAGTTTGCTTCAACATCCAAGATCACATTCCCTGGATCTGGTATCGCAGCAATGGCTACAAGCCCTAACAACATGGAAGATATCGTTAAGCAGATGAACTTCCAGACAATCGGTCACGATAAGGTTAACCAGCTTCGCCATGTAAGATACTTCAAGGATATCCACGGCATGGTTGAACATATGAAAAAACAGGCTGATATCTTAAGACCTAAGTTCGAAGCAGTAGAAGATATCTTCGAAGAGAACCTTGGTGGTCTTGGAATCGGTGAGTGGACTAAGCCAAAGGGAGGCTACTTCATCAGCTTTGATTCTATGCCAGGATGTGCTAAGAGCATAGTTGCATACTGCAAGAAGGCTGGCGTTAAGCTTACAGGTGCTGGTTCAACATATCCTTACCATAAGGATCCGACAGACAGCAACATCCGTATTGCTCCTACATATCCTTCACTTGCTGACCTTAAGACAGCTGCAACTCTTTTCACACTCTGTGTTAAGTATGTAAGTGCTGAGAAGATCCTTTCAACAATGAACTAAGGCACAAAATCTTATTAGGTTATCAAAGAACTAAAAGACCAGAAATACGTAGTTACTGCGTGTTTCTGGTCTTTTTATGATCAGCGGTTTTCATTTTTCTTTGCTGACATTTATTATAAGAGTTTTTTGCTTTTGTAATTGGATTATAAGAGATTCTTATTATTGTACTCGGATTATAAGAAATACTTGTGATTCGCTATTGGCCTTATCATTTTATCAATCAATAGTGTTTTATTTATAGAATAAATAATCTTGATTCTTTAAACCTTCATAATATAATTAATGTAAATAATACATTTTCTAAATCAATAATCTAAGAAGAATTTTGTAGAATTAGCCGATTGATCATGTATTCGGCATAGAGCATATTTTAGTTTTATTCTATTCAGATAGACGGAGACAGTCCATGGAAGAGGCTATTAACGAATTCATTAGTTATTTAGGTAATGTCAGAGATGTAAAAGAAAACTCATTGCAATCCTACAGAAGTGATCTGATGCGGCTTCTAACCGCAATGAAAGTTGAGAATATATATAGCTGGTCCGAGGTTACCGAAGACCAGCTTTCTTCGTATGTTAACAGTATGACAGAGCACCTCATGGCGGATACCACCGTATCAAGACACATATCATCAATAAGGTCCTTCTGGCATTTTATGGTTGAAAGCGGAGAACTTGAAGAAGACATAACAGAAGGCTTAAAAGCTCCTCACATAGAAAGACCTCTTCCCAAGATACTAACAGAGAGGGAAATAGCCTTGCTTCTGGAACAACCTGATTTAAGCACTCCAAAAGGAAAAAGAGATAAGGCTATGTTAGAACTCTTATTTGCCACAGGAATCCGAGTAAGCGAAATAGCTATGCTTAAAATTGATGACGTTGAGTTCAGACTTAACTGTATAGACTTCAAAAGCTTTGGCCAGGATAGAATAGTTCCCTTTGGCCAGCATGCAAGAAGCGCGATCATGGACTACTTAAAGGGTGGAAGATTAGCCCTTTTAGGCGATGCCGCAGATGAAGGAATTTTATTTTTATCAGCTACAGGAGGCAGTGCCATGAGTAGACAAGGAGTCTGGAAGATGATCAAGAAATATGGCAAGATGGCAGGCATTAAATCATCCATTACACCTTTTTCCATAAGACACACCTTCGCTTCCCACATGATAGAAAACGGCGCGGATATCCAGGTCGTCCAGGAAATGCTAGGGCATCAGGATATAGCCTCAACCCAGCGCTACGCCGACAACAAGCATAATTATATTAGAGAGATCTATCAGCGAACCCAGCCGCGATAAGCAGAAGTTAAATATTATACATTTTTGAATCAAAGATTCAAAAATGCAGTAAATAGGCCAATTGAGAATGCCTTCGGCATTGGGCCTATTTACCTACAGACTCACTGAATCACGAAACACGCAGTAAATGCGCGTTTCTGTAATTTACATTCAAGAAGTCATACAT
>CAMVNV010000119.1 GCA_947168935.1 uncultured Butyrivibrio sp.
TAGGAGCTGCAAGAGGGTTACACTCGAAGTCTGCTGTGATCTTGCGAGCCTTAACTTCCTCAAGACCTGCTGTACAAGCGTCGAAAGAGATAAGGATTACATCGCCGTCAGGACCATATGTAACACCAGCGTTATCCATAGCTGTCATAGCACCAAATGCTTCGTTATCATTCTGGCAAACAACTACGTTGAACTTGCCTTCGTAGCTCTTGCAGTATGATTCCATAACTTCCTGTCCGCCATCTTCTGTGAAGTCACCTGTCTGCTCGTCAAGGATTGTCCAGCCATACTTGTCAGCAACTTCCTTGAATCCATCAGAACGTCCGATCTGTGCGGATGCGCCTGTTGTACCGGAAATAACGAGAGCGTTGATCTCTGTGATTCCGTTAGCTTCTGCATAAGCATTGAGCCACTCACCAGCTGCAAGACCTTCCTGCTTGAAGTCTGATCCAACCCATGCTGCATATTTATCAGAGTCATCGATTGTACGGTCGATTACGATTACAGGAATTCCAGCTTCTTCACACTCTGTAAGAACTGTGTCCCAACCTGTTGAAACGATAGGATCGATGATGATATAGTCAACGTCCTGCTCGATGAAGCTTCTTACAGCCTCAAGCTGAGCTGCTGAATCGTTATCGCAGTCAACAAAGCTTAAGTTGTAGCCGTTAGCTTCTGAGAAAACATCCTGACAAGACTTTGTAGAAGCTGTACGCCAGTCAGACTCATGTCCAACCTGTGCAAAACCGATATTGATCAGCTCCCCATCTGCTGCATCAGTATTCTCGGCAACTTCCTTCTCTGCCTCTTCTGCACTTCCAGCTGTGTCAGTGTTAGTGTTGTCAGCTGTCTCTTCTGCAGGTGGTGTATCACCTGTAGCAGGCTCTGTTGTTCCACCGCCTGAAGAACAACCTGCAATAAGGCTTACAACCATAGCTGAAGACATTAATGCACCAAGTAATTTCTTTTTCATTTGAACCCTCCTTAGGACCCATTTCGTGGTCACGATTTAATGTTAATCAGTAACTGTTACCAATTGTATGGCATGGAGGACAGTGTTTCGATGCATTATTTTCGCTTTTTGGTTATATATTTTATTAAGTTTGGAAAAAAGTTCGATTTTTTACGAATGAAATTTCGATATTTTATGATTTTAATTTTTTTACTCTTGGTAGTATTTTGCTACAATAGCTCTTATGTTTATTGAGTTCACAGAGCTTTATTATCCAATCTCCTTTGGGAAAATAATCCTGACTTTAGTTCCTTTACCATATTCGCTTTCTATCTTGAGGCCGTATTCTGCGCCGTAGTTAAGTCTCATACGTTCTCCTACATTGGCCATTCCAAAGCCGGCATTATCTTCTCTTGCTTTTTCAAGACCATCAGCAAGATGCTGGAGACTTTCTGTATCTTCAGCATTCATGCCTATTCCGTCGTCTTCAACATCTATCTCAAGATCATCAGATGTATAGTGCATGGATATTCTGATAGTTCCGCCGCCGCGCTTATTCTTGATGCCGTGATAAAGGGCGTTTTCAACTACAGGCTGCAGTGTCATCTTGATGATCCTGTAGCCAAGGAATTCTTCAGGTATATCAATTTCATAGTTTAGTATGTCACGGTATCTGAATCTCTGAATCTGAAGATAGGATTCAATGTGGGATATTTCCTGCTTGATAGTGATGTTATCAAGGCCTCCTGAAAGAGTCGTTCTAAAGAACCTTGAAAGAGACGTAACTATTCCGGTAACGTCTTCTTTTCTTCCACCTTCAGAAAGCCATACAATGTTATCAAGAGTATTGTACAAAAAGTGAGGATTGATCTGTGACTGAAGGAGCTTAAGCTCAAGGTTTCTTGAATTGATCTGCTCACTCTTAACTTCACCAACAAGTACATCAACCTCATGCGTAATCGCTGATGAAAGGTATATTACAAGGAATAAAACGAAAATAAAGAATCCAATAAAGAACATGCCAATAGCGCGGATGAGTTTAATACGCTCAGCTTCCATGGCAGATCTGATGAGCTCCATGCTGCCTGCTTCGTAATAGATATATTCTGAGATTCTCTCCTGAATAAGCTCTGTGATTACACGGATATCGTTATCAAGGGCGCTCATATTTACATCGTAAGCACCGCCGCCGATTATGTTATTGTTGATGTCATTACACCTGTTATCAAGGGTGGTGAGAAGTTTAAGAACACTTTCTGCTGATTTCCTGGCATTTTGAGATGTTGAACCCTCTGCAAGCTTATCAAAGCTTTGTCTTACGCTCTCTGTCATGTCGTCAGGATTGGTAAGGCCAAGCTCTCCATTGATCTCGTCTTTGGTAATGGATCTTGCAACCATCTGATACAGGACAGAGTCATACTCTTCCCTGAATTCAAGGTTGTACTGGTTGGCGATTGCAACGTTTGATACAACAAGATTATAAGAATTACCAAAACGATTAAGAGTATACAATAAGAATACAGTGATCAGTGAAAAAGGAATCAGCATGACAAGAACCATTACTGTCAGCTTCTTACCTACAGACAGACCACTGATAAGTTTTCCCTTCTGAACTTTAGTCATAGATGTCCTCAATATATTACTCTTTTTCTCTATATTGTCTTGGTGTTATGTTCTGAGTCTTCTTAAAGATGTAGCTAAAGTAGTGTGGATCCCTGTATCCTATCTCATATCCAACTTCTGCAGCCTTCAT
Source organism: uncultured Butyrivibrio sp. (assembly GCA_947168935.1). Lineage (GTDB taxonomy): Bacteria > Bacillota > Clostridia > Lachnospirales > Lachnospiraceae > Butyrivibrio. The sequence goes on from CAMVNV010000119.1 coordinate 2,706, forward strand.
ATCAGTAGTTTCAAGGAGTTCCTTGGCCTTATCCATACGAACTCTTGTAAGGAACTCGATGAAGGTCTCACCGGTTTCTTTCTTAAAAACAGAACTGAAGTGGTTTGGACTTATGTTGACGCTTGCAGCCACCTGATTCAGAGATATATCCTCGTCGCTGAAATGGTCGTAGATATAGTTTCTTGCTCCATTTATTAATGAGCTGTATCTTGAATCAGAAACCTTATCTCTCATTTCGAGGGCTCCAGTTAATATATCATTTATATATTTTTCTGTCTTAATGGTATCGTCAAGTGATGACTGCTTGTCACCTATATTTCCAAGTCTATCAGCAATATCATCCCTTGAATATCCTATGGATTCCAGGAAAGAAACTACTGTAAAATACAGGTCTACGCTTATATACTGCCTGAATATAAGGGATTCAAAATTGCCCTTTCCTGTGTTTTCAACAAAATCCTCTACGAAATGCTCAAGCTCTTCAAGGCTTCCGTTTTTCAAAAAGGCTGTAACTATGCGCCTGTCAAGCTTTCCTATGTCTATTTCATCTATATTAATGCTTGCAGTCTTTGCTTCCTTATCCTTACTATTCTGGCCGTCAAATACCATGCTGGTATCATATAAGAATCTATGGGCAAAGGCTTTACTAGCGGACTCGTAGCTTTTGCCAACTTCTCTTATCCTGTCTACGATTATTCCTTTTCCCGCATAATAATGAAGACCTGACCTGTCAGCCATCATCTCTTCAAGATCATGTAAAAGACCATCTATGTTCTCACTGGTCTGCTGTCTGTCTTTTCCCAAAACAAGGAATACAAAAACACCTCCAAGCTGCTCGTACACCTGGACGTTCTCTGCTTCATCGTATTTAGCCCTAAGTTCCTTGGTTGCCTTTTCGATGCTCTCAGAATAGGATTCTGTGATCTCGCCCTCTTTCTGATTTTCATCGCAAAGGCTCATCTGGAACATTACTATTCCGTAGGCACCGGCGGCAAGATTGATGCCAAGACGCTTACCTTTATCAAGGATTTCAGGCATGGAGCGAACACCCGCAACTAGTTCCCTGAAGAGCACACGCTTTTCAAGGATGCGGTTTTCTTCCCGTTCCTTCCTATATCTTTCCATAAATCTCTGCTGGTCCTGCTCGGCCTTGATCCCATCGGAAACTTTGCCAATGGCTTCAAGAAGCTGCGCCCCGGAGATGGGCTTAAGTAGATAATCAGTAACGCCTATACTGATAGCTTCGCGAGCATATTGAAAATCATCATAACCACTTAAGATTATGATCCTTGTAGATGGTAATTCCTTTTTGATAAGACGGCTAAGCTCAAGACCGTCCATAAAGGGCATTCTGATGTCAGTAATGACTATATCAGGCTTAAGGTCCCTTATCATGGGATATGCCAGCTCTCCATCACCTGCTTCTCCAACAAATTCGTACCCGTTAGAAGCCCAGTTGATGTTGTTCCTGATACCCTCCCTCATTACGATTTCATCTTCAACCAAGAAAACGCTGATCATGTAACTATTCCCCCAAAAGCTCCCCAAATAGTATTGCTATAACCTAAATACAATCCTCAAAGAATATATACCTTTTTGATCATAATGTTCAATAAGATATTATCAATCTTCCAATAGTTCCATTATCTTTATAACAGCTTCTGCTTTCTGACACCCCTGGCCAGCTGCTTTATGGAGCCATTTCGTGCTCTCTTTCTGGCTTTCCGGAGTTCCAAGGCTATCATAATACTGTGCCAGTCTGTAGGATGAAAGCCATAATCCTTTTTCGGAACAGCTTTTTAGAATAGCTATTCCTTTTTCAAGGTCTTTGCTTGTCCCCCAACCGTTCATATAAAGATCAGCCATTTCATTTTGTGCAAAAAGATCTCCGGAATCCGCAAGTTCTTTGACCTCATCAAAGGATTCCTTTATCGTACTTACAAATTCATAAGAGTCAGGTTCGTAAGCAAAGGCAGTATTAAGCTTTGCAAGTATATCACCAGCCTCAGCCCCCTTATTTAAGAGCTTTCCGGCTATTACATCATCAGGAAAATCTATATCGCCAAGACCCAGGGCGTAATAGAGCGCAAGAAAATACATCGCTCTTCCATTACCTTCATTGGCAAGAGCAAGAAATATTTCAAAAGCATCTTCGACGTTACCTTTAATAAACATTTCTTCTGCATTTTTCATATGGAAATTGTACCACATTCGGTTGTGGCATGCCATAAATAATGCCCGCCGGGCGAGGGTGTTGTGGCCTGGCGGGCATTAGCTTATGCTTTTGATTATATTGTCTTCGTAGTCCACTCAGCGCAGTTCCATACCTGGGTTGCGAAGGATTCGTAGAAATCCGGCTCGTGGCATACCATGAGGATGCTGCCTGGATATTCTTTAAGGGCTCTTTTGAGCTCATCCTTAGCGTCTACGTCGAGGTGGTTAGTAGGCTCGTCGAGTACGAGGAGGTTTGATGGGTGGTTTATGAGTTTGCAAAGTCTTACTTTGGCCTGCTCTCCACCTGATAAAACCTTGACCTTACTTTCGATGTGGTCTGATGTCAGGCCGCATTTTGCAAGGGCAGAGCGAACTTCGTACTGGTTGAAGCCTGGGAACTCGTTCCAGATCTCTTCAAGACAGGTTGTCTGGATGTTAGGATCTGTTTCCTGCTCGAAGTATCCGATCTCAAGGTAGTCACCAAGCTGTACAGAACCCTGCAAAGGCTTAATAATTCCAAGAATGCTCTTAAGAAGAGTTGACTTACCTATACCATTGGCACCAGTAAGAACAATCTTGCCACCACGCTCCATCTCAAGGTCAAGTGACTTGGACAGTGGTGAATCATAACCGATGATAAGGTCCTTGGTCTTAAAGAGATACTTGCCGGGAGTTCTTGCTGTAAGGAAGTTAAACTCTGGCTTTGGTTTCTCGGCTGCCTTCTGAATAAGTTCCATCTTGTCGAGTTTCTTTTGTCTGGACATAGCCATGTTTCTTGTAGAAACACGGGCCTTATTTCTTGCAACGAAGTCCTTGAGCTGGGCAATCTCCTGCTGCTGTCTCTTATATGCGGCTTCATTCTGAGCCTTCTGCATCTCGTAAACTTCTTGGAAGTGGTCATAATCGCCTACATATCTTGAAAGTTTGCAGCCTTCCATATGGTAGATGATATTGATAACGCTGTTCAGGAAAGGAATATCATGAGATATGAGGATAAAAGCGTTCTCATATTCCTGAAGGTAGCGCTGAAGCCATGCAATGTGCTCTACGTCAAGGTAGTTAGTAGGCTCGTCAAGAAGAAGGATGTCAGGCTTTTCCAAAAGGAGCTTACCAAGGAGAACTTTAGTTCTCTGTCCACCTGAAAGCTCTGTAACATCTTTTTCCAGACCCAGATCCAAAAGTCCAAGGGCTCTTGCAACCTCTTCTACCTTAGAATCTATCATATAGAAATCATGATTGGTCAGGTATTCCTGAAGCATTCCGGCTTCGTCGAGGTATTCAGTCATTGTGGCCTCGTCAACCTCAGCCATCTTCTCGTAAAGCTCCTGAATATGCTGCTCTGTCTGATAAAGGGGATCAAAAGCGCTGTGAAGAACGCTTCCGATAGTCATTCCTGGCTCAAGAACTGCGTGCTGATCAAGGTATCCAGCCTTAACATTCTTGGACCACTCAACCTTGCCTTCGTCAGGCTGGAGAGACCCTGTAATGATGTTCATGAAGGTTGACTTACCTTCGCCGTTAGCTCCAACAAGGCCGATGTGCTCGCCCTTTAAGAGTCTGAATGACACATCCTCAAATATAGCCCTGTCGCCAAATCCATGTGATAAGTGTTCTACGTTTAAAATACTCATTGGTTTCCTCATTAAATAATTAAAATCGCTTGTCTATAATATCGAAATTGTGAGCATTATGCAACAAGAATCAATAATCTTCAACATATACATTTTTGAATCAAAGATTCAAAAATGCAGTAAATAGGCCAATTGAGAATGCCTTCGGCATTGGGCCTATTTACCTACAGACTCACTGAATCACGAAACACGCAGTAAATGCGCGTTTCTGTAATTTACATTCAAGAAGTCATACCCAGCCCAAATTACTAAGAACGCAAGAAACGGTTATGAAACAGCAAGTTCTTTTCAGAAAAGACGTGTGATCTTTGATAAAATTTAATGTTGTAGAGGGGGATAACTTGCACATAATTATGCACGTATGAGAAGTATTGGATTATTGCAGGCATGCACTCTCTACTTCACAATCTTTTAGAATCGGGGGACGCTAATATGAACTATATTTATGAAATGCCGGAAGAAATGCTCAAAGAAGCGGCAAACAAGGGAAAAGTTGAAGTTTTGGAATACACTTCTCAAACTTACGATGAAGACTCAAGACCTCTTAACAAAAAAGCTCTTGTATATCTTCCTTATGGTTATGATGAAAATAGTAAATACGATATTTTATACCTTCTTCACGGCGGCGGATGCAACCACAACTACTGGTTCAAGGATTTTCCTGATACAGTGACAATCCTTGACAATATGTTCGAGAAGAAGATCTGTGATCCTTGCATTATAGTAACTCCAACCTTCTACCATGATGAAGAGGATCAGCACACTCACGATGAGTCCAGATGCGAGAACTTCATGCACGAACTGAGAAAAGACCTTATTCCTGCTGTAGAAAGTAAGTATGCAAGCTATACTGGTAGCGATGTATCAGAAGAAAACCTAATCGCAACCAGAGACCACCGCGCTTTTGCCGGACTTTCACTTGGTTCAATGACAACCTACCGCGCAGCATTTTATAACAATTTTGACCTCTTTGCATGGTACGGCCCATTCTCAGGATGCTGCGGACCATTTGGAAACCACGACATCGAAGTTGAGAGAATCTGCAACACATTAAGCGGCGGCCAGTCCAAAGGATATGACCTTAAGTTCATGTTCTGCGGCAATGGTGATAAGGACATCGCTTATGAAGAGCACAAAGACATCATGGGCAAGGCAGCAGAAAAGTCTGATCTTCTCGTTCCTGGTAAGAACTATGACTTCTATGTAATACCTGGTGGCGTTCATGATATCAAGGCTTGGCACCTTCATCTTTATCATGCACTGCAGGTGTTCTTTATATAATTAGTAAATTACGAGCTAAAACAAAGCATAAAAAACGGGAAATGGATTCAGCTAATGTGCCATTTCCCGTTTTTGGTTCTTATTCTTTTATTTCTTACATCTTACCGGAATATTTATCCAAATACTCCCTGGCTTTTTCATTTGTTAAGTTAAATCTTTTTTCCAATTTCTGGATTATAATTTCAGAAGATATTCCATCTTCTAATTTGTCTGTAATAAATGCTTCTATTCCTTGTTCTATGCCTTGAGCTATTCCTTTTTCAATACCTTGCTCAATACCTTGCTCAATGCCTTGCTCTAAGCCTTTTTCGACAAGTACTTCACTCAAATTACACATATAGTTCATCCTCCTCTCAGTTTCGGTATCGATTATAAGCCCGAAATTTTCTGAAAGACGTTTCTTTTTAATATCTGCAGATTCTTTCTTTAACAGCTCTTCCAACATCGCAATGAGTATATTCTTGGATTCTTCTGAATTCTCATTGCTTCTCAATCTGATTATAACACCTTGAACCTTATTAAGGTTAGCAAGATCCATATCTTTGCCAAATAATGTATCCTGTGTCAGAACAATTCGATTGATCGAATCCTCATCATCAGCTGCATCCATACAAATCCAAATACTACGAACAGCCTTAAGCCCGTCGTATTCTGATTTTGTAAACTCCACTTCCTTCTGAGCAGATATCATGCGGCCAAGATAGTAAATAATCCTGTTATCAAGATGATATCCGAGCTTAGAAGCTCTAGTACTCCTCTGCGCCTCAATATTGATAAGAACTTTAATCTGCTCTGCACCAAGGTATACAGAAAATCTTATGTCAAAGAAGATCTTACCTTCTCCCAGAACGTTATCTTCTTCTGAACACTTCTTGATCTTATCAGTATTAGTATGTCCCGGCTCAATCCTTATACGTGATATTTCAGGTTCATCGATATTGGCAATTATCGTCTCAAGATCCAGATCCTTGAACTCATCCAGGGTATATTTTAGAATCCTTGCTAAAATCTGCTTATCTGCCAGAATTTCCTTTATACTTTCATCATACTTCGCCCTCTCGGAAATGATATCTACTGTCTGTGCTATATTAGTCTCCATTTAAAACTACTCCCCATAAAAATCTCGTAAAGACATAATAACACATATCCAGTAGCATATAAAGTGCTAATATGTGGCGTTTTATTTTTAACTACATTTTTTTTGTTCCAAATTTCATACAATCCTTATCTATGTAAAAATAGCCTTCTCTGCATGCAGTATCCTTAGATCCTTATGACTCATAAAATAGATATTAGTCAAGACTTCAGCAATATAAGAAAATGCCCTGGTCTCTATAAGTTCCGGCACTTCCTCGCCATAGCGATTCTCCATATGCTCCGTAATCTCAAAAAGCCAACTGCAGTAATCATCAAACACTTCGCGTCTGGCACATACCAGATTGTAGGTATACTGATAAGGCCCCTTCAATATCTCAAGATACTCCTCATACTCATCCGGATGAACGTCCTTAAGACCTCGAAGAAGTGCATCTTTCACATCTTCACTTATAAATCTTCTAAACTGATATAGTTCATCGGGATAGCAGATATATGGCAGAGGTAAAACTGCGTCAATATCATCATTCAATTGTTCAGGATACACTAACAGGTGCCTTCTGTAATGCTCTATCCCCTTCCATGCATGATCAGTATTCTTCCATACCCAGTAGCTTGCCGTCATCTCGCAGTACTGCCGGTTCTTAACAGATATATTGATCCCCGTATTATCAAGCACGTCTCTTATACGCTTATCTGTCAGAGCTGCTCCCGCCTGGATTGGAACTTCATATGAACGAATAGGAGGCCTTTTAGAAAGAACTGCATCTCTGTGATTTGCAACTTCATATATGCATAGATCTAGTTTACTATCTGTCAACTCTTCTAAAGAATAAGCACCAGATGATTCACGTTTTATAGCTTCATTATCATCACCATTTGCTTTGGAATTATCCCAAGCCATAGGAAAAGAAGGAAACTTCCCAATACTATCAAAATATGCTGACATAAGAAGATGCTCTTCATGCTGCGTTAAAACAAAAAGCCTGGTAAAACCCTTATCCTTAAGCATAGGAACTACTTCTTTTTGGACAAGCTCAGTGACGCCGACAACCATAAAAGTATCCCTTGTAACAAGGTCAAGTCCCCTTATTTCTATACCATCAATCTCTGATGGGTTGCCCAAAAGACCTTCATTTGGCGCTTCTAAGGGATTACTTATTGCAAAGCAAATAGGGACCAAACCTGTCAGCCCCTTAATAGCCCTATAAGCGCCAATTGCGATAACCTGTGCTCCAAATATGGCGAATTTGTCATGTTGTAGCAGTTCATCTGTCAGCATCTTTTATCCTCATGTCAATTCAATAGAGAGACCTATACCAATAATTTATTTTTCCTACTTCTCTCATATCTCATATGGCATAATGATCTTCTCTTTTGGAACGCCAAGCTCTATCGCCTCTTTGTAAATCTCATCAAAGCGGGAATAATGAGCAACCATCAGATAATCAAACTCGTCCTCATGGTCCTTAAGATAAGAAGGAGCCTGAACTCTAGCCCCATAAAAATCTGTATGCTGCTTCTCCTCATCCTTATCTACAGCAAGCTCCAAGATTCCACCTGAAGTCTTGATCGTATCAGCAAGAAAGCTTCCCGAAAGCCCCATGCCCCATATAGCATAACGCTTACCTTTTTGGATCGAATTTCTATGCCACTCAAGAACCTTGTCCGTATCAGAAAGCTTTATAACCTTTTCTGTAATCCAGAGATCAACAAGCTCTCCGAATGAAGTCAGCCTTGAAATGCGGTCAAAACCAAGTTTTTTAATAGATAACGCATTTTTATTAAAAAGATAATATCCATCACCAACATGCATGGTTCCCGGATTCATGACAGAAGATTTCATAAGCTCAGAAACTATATCAACAACTTTCTTAACAGAACCATCTGACGCAAGATCAGGTCCATCTTGCACTACAGGCGCACCATCCATATCAGAAACGAACAATATCCAGTCCTTAGCCCCTTTCATAAAGCTATTCAGCTCCTGGCCAAAACTCTCTCCATCTTCAATATGCACCACATCAAACTCATCCACGTACAAAAGGGATTTCTGCGCATTAAACCTGTCCTCGTAATGCTCTACATACTTTTGTGTGGCAAAAAATCTTTTGCCAGAAGCCTTGTCTCTGTCGTCAATAACGCCGTCCTTGATATCAACAAGATGTGTCCGGCCAGCCTTAAGACGAGGACTTCCAATCTCTTGCAACTTTTCATACATAGTCGGAGAGACATCGTCAATCTCATCACTTGAAGGCCTCATGAAGGTCTGAAGCGGGAATCCGCAAAACTCACACCACCTCTTCTGGTCGCCAAAATCCTCCGGCTGCCTCTTCCACCATCCCGGCTCAATTGGCCAGCCGCCAGGGCCATCAAAGAGCATATCCATAGCTGCTGCCACTTCGCAGAAAAACGCACCCTTTGGAGTAATAGTTGCACTCCATGCATTCTGAAGCCAG
>CAMVNV010000120.1 GCA_947168935.1 uncultured Butyrivibrio sp.
TATCTTCACACGGACATTGCCCGCCATCAGACAGGCGATATGCTTATTGAACTTGAAATCTTCCACCCGATAAGATACCCTCTGTATTATGTCAAAAAACTTGATCTAAAACTCACTCAGGAACAGTGGGATAAGGTCAATGCTAGAAGAGCCAAGGTTGCAAGGCAGTTTGTAACATCCCCGCTTACAGGTAAATATCTCGATAGAAAGATCAACGATAATACCTTTATCAATTTCGCAGACCTTATCCTTAACAATCTCGGCAACGCTGAGATGAATATCGTCAAGATCCGCGGGTCACTGTCTGTGATCAAGGACGGACAGGCTGTTTTTACAAATCTTGAGAAGGTATACCTTTACCGCTACGTATTTTGTAAGGGGAAAGAAAGCGATGACAAGATAGAGATAGGCAATGCTGATCTTATTCCTGACGAGGATGTAAAAAGATATCTCAAGCAGATGCTGCGTGACAGGGAGAATCCTGACTATGCGCAGAATACTATTTTCCAGGATAAGCTTTTGTGGATCGCAAGGTATTACAAGAAGCAGGGCGTAACCTATGCTGAGATAAGTGATACCACTTTGGTAAAAAAGTATGAATCTATCGAAATGCTTCGCCAGGTCCATCAGGTAATGCCAAAGATCTATCAGGAGACTGGCGTTATGATAAGATTCCTTGCAGCAATGCGAAGGATTCCACTTACTATTGTAAAAGACGCTGTAACTCCTTCTGATTACCTTGCCCAGAACCTTACTGTACTTAGGGCGACGGCTCTTGACCCTTACGTTGCAGGATGCGATTTCGTAGGTGAAGAGATCAATGATATTATCACTTTAAAGCCTGTTTTCAAGGAAATCGTGAAGATCGCAGCAGGCGATCCCAATTTTGTCATAAGAGTCCATGCCGGTGAAAATGACAGCTGGAAGGATAACATAGCCCATAGTATAGAGTGTGTCACAGATTCTCTTGCTCCCGGGCAGGCTATGCCAAGAATGAGGCTTGGTCACGGACTTTATACCTACAGCCTTAGATCAGGTAAGGGCAAAGAAGTTCTGAAGATGCTCAAGGACAACAACGTAGTCCTTGAATTCCAGATAACAAGTAATGTAAGACTTAATAACCTGAATTCTCTGGAGCACCATCCATTAAGACAGTATTTAAAGCAGGGCATCATGTGCGTTCAGGGTTCTGATGGCGCAGCTCTTTATGGAACAAACTCAATTGATGAAGAGCTTTCACTTGAGAGGATGCTGGGCCTTTCTAAAAATGACCTTCGCCTTATGAAGGATACTGAGACAAGGATCATAGAAGAAAGCAGAAAAGCATATTCTGACAAGAAGGCAGCCTTTTATGACATGCTTAAAGGCCGCGATATGGAAGAAGTCCTTCTTGAAAAGATGCAGACTGTAAGGATCTCCAAGTCTGCCCAAAAGACAGTTCCAAAGTTTGATGCTAACAGAGAACTTAAGGAAGAGATCGAAGAACTTGCCTGGGACAGACTTCCTGTCGTTCTTATTGGCGGAAGCTTTAATACTGAGAGCAGGGCTACAAAGGTTACAAGCGAAGGCGTAAGACAGCTTGAAAAGCTTATGAAATTCCTTGATCCTGAGGAAGTTTACTTTGTAATAGGCCACAAGCTCTCTGGCTATGAAAAATATCTCATTGACCATAATAAGAAAAAATTCACGATATACGCCGTAGTTCCTGCTGCTGTATCTAAAAAAGAGGTCGAAAAGCTTAAAGCAGTCGGCGTCAAAATAAGGGTATCAACGGAAACTGAAGGCATGGGCATCTACAAGAGCTTTAACTACGAGATCTTCGAAAGACGCCCTTCACTTGTTGTGGCCTTCGATGGAAACAGCGCTGCAGCAAATCTTATCCAGGAGGCTAGAAATGGTAAGGGTAAATCTGCTATTATGGTTTGGAGTCACTCCAAGACCCTTTGGCAAAAGGCTAGGTCTCTGCACGGATATGTAGAGTTTTTTGATGAAGAAAATGATATTGTCGTTAAGATAAAAGAACTCCTTAAGAAGCAGAAGGAAAAGATGTGTTAGATTTTCATTATATATGTTATTATTGTATGGCTGGGTAATAAATTGGCTGGAGGAAACTACGTTGATCAAAGATTATATTTCCAAAGTTGAAGCTGGTAAGTGCAGCGCCAAAGAGATAAAACTGATTGCTATCTGTCTTATACTTATAGGTGTTGTTATTGGAATGATCCTTGCACCTGCAAAGGTTTGTACATTCGGGAGTTTTAATGGAAACTCAGGAAGCATAACTGCACCGGATTTCAAGAAAAAGAAGAAAAGTAAAGACGAAGAAGTAGTTGAAGAATAATAGATTAGATATTGGCTTTTGGCTATAGGAAAAGGGGGAGTTTCCTGTAGCCGATGATAATTTTTTAAAGTGGGAGATGAAAAAAGTTTTTATTGGGCTTTATTTAGTCTTTTTGCTGTATTCACAGCATTTAATTCTCACGTTAGTCAATAAAAAACTGTGCTGCTTTGTTTTATAATTTAGTAGCAGGGTTTAATTTTGGTATACTAATAATATATTTTTATTTGCCTGCGTACAGTTTTGACGTACGCGTTGTTTGAAGTATTTGAAGTAAAGCGGGGAACACTATGAAATTTGAAATTTTAAACATTATAACTGACGGATTCGAAAGATTTCTTGAAATTAGGTCTTCTGAAGGGAATAGTGCGACAGTTCATTTCCTGGAATATCGTGAATATTTAGAAGAGGATGAGAAGTCCAAAGCAAAGAGCGCTGGAGATGCTTTAGAAGGCGATCTTTGGATTGATCAAGTAAGCAATGCTTATGTTTGTGATAAAGACTTGATGCATGAACAATCTATCGATCATTCTTCTCATATCAATGCAGTTGTTATGGTTGAGGAAGTACTGGATGAATTTTCAATTCATGCAAGGACTTCAATTTGTGATGAGATTATTTTGATCGAGTTTGAAAGAAAAATTGATTTTCAAAAAGGCGACAGGGTTTATATTGAAGGATCTTTAGAAATAATTGAGCCTGTCGTGTAAATAACTATAAATATATATCTAAAAGGAAAGAGGGTAAATTCAGGGATGAGCGGAAATAACAATTTAAAGTTTCCAGAGACAATAGAAGAACTTAGAAATTTTTGCGTAATAAAGGGCATTAGCCTGTTTCAGGTAGGTTTCTATCTTGGCTCGGATCACATCGGTCCTAATGCTCATGGAATATATAAAGATTACTGGTCAGGTGATTTCATTGTATATAGAAATATGGAGGATGGATCCAGAGAGGTCATTTATCAGGGCCAGAATGAAGCCGCAGCTGTTAAAGAAACATGTCGCCAGCTCCTGTATGTTATCAAAAATCCGGGAGATCAGGATATTTATGATGTTAATGGGATTGATGACAATTTTTTGGGCGGGGGAGATAGCGCTGACTTAGTTGAAGAAACTATTGATGGTCAGGTAGAGAATTCAGACCAAGTCGAAGAAAACATTTCCAGCCAGGAAGATTATTCTAGCCCAGTTGAAGAAAACTATTCCAGTCAGGAAGAATTATCAAACCAAGTTGAAGATGAATCTTTCTATGAGAAAGAGGATTTAAGTTCAGATAAAGATAACATCTTTGATCAGGATCAAACAAAAACTTCAGTTGCTGATAGTATCTTCGATAAAAAAGTAACAGAATCATCAGTTGCAGAAAGAATCTTTAGAAAAGAAGAAAGCGAAAGCTCTACTGAGAACAATATCTTTGGTAATGAAGAGAATGTAAGTCACTTTGGAAAAAGCATCTTTGATAACGAGTATAGCTATACTTCTAGTTCTGATCTATTTAGTACTAAGGAGAATAGACCCTTAGCTGATAACACATCTTCTGAAAACTCCTGGATGGATATCAATACGCCGCTTATGAAAGCAGCGCCAAATGAAGATTTAAATGAAGAGAAAACTGAAGATGAAAAATCTTTATTAGAGGATGCTTTCGGAATCGAAAATGTTAATGATTTAAAATCTGGCCTGGTATTCTGTATCTACAAGCTTTCATATTATCTTAGTAGATTTTGTTACTATGTCAGCGGTATCATATTTGCTTTCAGCCGCTTTTTTATCAATATCTGTCTTATGTTGTCGCATATGATTCTTAAACAGGAAGAAAATGGCGCTCATGCAGTTAACACAAAATACATGGTTGAAGAGATAAATCGCGCTGATGATATTCCTTATTTTGAAGAAAAAGATTTTGATGATAAGATCTTGTATCTGTGGGATAAAACCAAATATTATACAAGCTGCCTTTCTATCCACTTAAGTAAGCTGTTCTTACGATTTGGAAATTACTGCTATCAAAATTCTGAAAAGCAGGGTGAAAACTCAAAAGATGATAAGGTTGCCAGAGAAGTAGTTAGTCCTAAAAGAGAAGAAAAAGCTGCTGATGAATTACTTAACATTAGGGCAGAAGCAGAAACTGTTGATGAAGCTGTTGAACTTAAAACAGAAGAGAATCTTTCCAGCGAAGTAGTTAACCAAATAAAAGCAAAGCAGGTTGTTGACGAAGTATTACGCCAAGAAAACGCATATTCCCATGAATACGTTGAGGTTAAAGAAGAAACTGATAAGTATGTGCAACACGTTGGCGGAAACAGTCTTTTTGAAACAGGAGAAGATTATGATCTTAAGAAGATTGCAAATGAACATGATTATAGTCTAAATAATTTAATCGGTCCATTAGAAGACAATGATTCTGGTTATTCGGATTATAACGATGGATACGAAGACAACAATATGTTCACTGAGAATATAGGTAAATTTTTGCTGACGTTAATTATTGCGTTTATTATTATGATTATCATGTTTGCAAGTTTTGATAATTCTTCTAAATCTAGAAATCGTCGCTCTGGCTACAACAGTTACTACAATAGCAGTAGCTATAATTGGTAAGAAAGCAAAAAAAGACAAAGAAAAATCTTTTTTGTTGTCGTACCGTTTTGAAGACTTTATCGAGTGAATGTGCTAAACTGTTTCGTAAGATAGAAAAAACTTAGCTACGGGAGGGGAACATGCTTAACTTTTTGAAAAAAATCACAGACTATGGGGAAATGGTAGATTTTGAAACAGGACTCGACGAGTTTTCAAAGATCGATGCTGATCTGTCAATCGGCGATCTTAATGTTATGGAAGGCGATAGATTCTACCTTAAATACAGCTTTCCGGAAAAGCTTCAGCCTGAATTCAACGTATCAGACGGAACATTGGTCGTAAAAAGTAAAACGAATATTAAAATATCAGTATCTGACAAATTTCCAAAAGAATCCTTTTTAACTATTACTGTTCCTGCAGGTACTGATCTTGAAGATGTGAGGCTTGAGGATTCCATGGGAAATGTAGCTGTTAGCGGAGCAAGTAGCGCTGCACTTGATATCGAAGATAGCATGGGAGATATCGAAGTTAGTGGAGCAAGTTATGGCAAGGTTAGCATTAAAGACAGCATGGGAAAAATCAATGTATCTAATATTAAGGCCGCTGAACTTGGTGGTGCTGCATCTATGGGTGATACAGTTATTGATTCCTGTGAAATAGTTAGAGTTAAGTGGGAGAGTTCCATGGGTAAGGTCAATCTTCAGGGATCTTTCGAACATCTCGATATCGAAAACTCTATGGGCGATATAACTGTTGATGGTAACAGTTCCTGGACAGGAAAGCTCGAAACTTCTATGGGCAAAGTTATTGTTGATGGAGTAAAGCAGGGCGATAGCTATACGCGTTAAAAACAGTTGAAATTTTCTCTGGAAGATTTCAGGATAAGCAACGGTTTTACAAAAAATTCCGAAAATATGATAAAAATAAAAACAGTCTCTAAACCAGATGTACTCTGGGGTAGAGACTGTTTTTATTTGTGATAGGGAAAATTAATTGTGATTTTTTTATGATTTTTTTGTTGACTTGGGGGTTACAACCGGGTTTATAAAAAATCGAGCACGTGTTAATGAAATAACAAACCGCAAAAAACAAATACAAAAGAATAAATACTAAAAAGCAAATACCAAAAATTCAAATATCGAGTATTTACAAACACGAATTTTGGAGGATAAAGACCAATGAAACTTTCAAAGCTTACAAAAAGCGTAAAGACTAAACTGATAGCACTTATGCTACTTATAGCTATAGTACCACTTACTGTATGTCTTTTGTCAGCGGCGTAGCCAAAAAAGAAGATGATCTTATCGCGATACTTGATATTGCTACACTTATAGCTTGAAGAGTATGAGTATTTTGGGTTGACTGATCTTAAAATGAGTGCTATCATAGCCAAGAATTTAAAATTGTTAGTAGGGCTGAGAGATCGGCCACGGTAAGGAAATCCATAATCCGATGCGGGTTATGGATTTTATTTTTTGTCCGAAAATTAAGGTGAGCTAAATGCATGAATGAAGCTCACTTACGCGAAAGGAACTTAACATGCAAAACGAATTATTTGAAAAAATGCCAATTCCAAAAGCTTATATGAAGATGGCGCTTCCTGTTGTTATGGGAATGGTTGTAACTCTTGTTTATAACCTTGTAGACACCTACTTCATAGCAAAAACAGGAAATACTGACCTCATAGCTGGTGTATCTATCTGTGCACCGTTATTTACACTACTTCTTGCTATTGGCGATATCTTTGGTATAGGTGGAAGCTCAGTTATTTCAAGGATTCTTGGAGCTCATGATAAGAATAGTGCCAGGAAAAAGAGCACTTTTTGTATCTATACAGCTGTGTTTACCGGAATTATCTTTACAGTTATCATGTTTGCATTAAAAAAGCAGATGCTGACTTTACTTGGCGCTACAGATGCTACTTACGAGTATGCAGAGCAGTACTATACATGGCTTATTCTTGGATCAACCTTTGTTATCTTTTCCCTGGTTCCATCAAACCTTCTCAGAGCAGAGGGTAAGGCAATGGAATCTATGCTTGGATCTGTTATTGGTACTGTTATAAACATCATTCTTGATCCTATCTTTATCTTTGGACTTGGTCTTGGTGCTGCAGGTGCAGCTATGGCTACTATTATTGGCTATATTATTACCTGCACATTTTTTGTTATGATCATTAAAACTAAAAGTGATGTGCTTTCCGTTGATTTTAAGGATCTTCAGATTGATGGAGAGACTCTTGCAAGCGTTCTTATCATTGGACTTCCTTCAAGTATCACAAATCTGATGCAGACAATTGGAATTACACTTACAAACAGATTTTTACAGCCTTATGGTGATGAAAGCATTGCTATTATGGGTATCGTACTCAAGATCGTAAATATAGCAGTACTTATCATCGTAGGTCTTGCATTTGGTGGTCAGCCTCTTATCGGTTACTGTTATGGTGCAAAGCTTAAAGAAAGACTTCGTAAGATCATAGCTTTTGGTATGGCAGTAACAGGCGGAGCAGGTCTTGTATGCCTTGTAGGCTTAACTGTCTTTTCACATCCAATTATTGGAAGATTCTTAACTGATGAAGCTATGATAGCTACTGGCTCTAAGATGCTGTTGTTCCAGCTTCTTGGAATGCCTCTTATGGGAATCTGCCTTATAGTTATCTGTACATTCCAGGCAACAGGTAAGGCTTCAGGCGCATTTATCTTGTCATCCTGCAGACAGGGTATAGTATTCCTGCCGGCTATCATCATTCTTTCAAGCGCTTTGGGACTTAACGGCGTTATTGCAGCACAGTTTACGGCTGATATAGTTACAACAGTTGTTGCATTCGGCCTATTCAAAGCTTTAGTTTGGAAAGAGATTGCTGGCTGACGTGTATATTAAGAGATGGGTTGTGCCTCAGGGGAGCCGCGAAATTATTATCAAATTCCTCAGTGAAAATAACCTCGATTTTCCTAAGTATCTTATAAGCTTCCGTAAACACGCTGTACTCAAGCTTCTAAGATACTAAGGAAAATCGAGAACATTTTCAAATCGGAATTTGATAATAATTTCACGGCTCCCCTGATTTACGGTTATCGTTCTTAATTCTAAGTTAATACGTCATAATTATCTTTCATAGCCTTGCTTGTTTTAAGAAGCAGGGCTATATTTTTTTATAGTGCTGAAATTTGAGAACTTAAGTTTCGCTGAAGTTTCGTTAATATATCGTAGAATGCGGCTTAAAAAGTTTCGAAAAGTATATTACAATATAAAAATATTGGAGGTTTTAGGTATATGATCAGAAAATATAGAATTGGTAATCCTATTGCGACAGATTCTGTTGTTAAGGACATTGAGATTTCAAATGGAGAGATTCCATATTTTAAGAAAGATGATGAGTCCAAGTCTCTTTCTATTTCTTTGAAGGAAGAGGATAAGGTCTTTGGGCTTGGTGAGACTATTCGTGGCATGAACAAGAGGGGATGGATCTATACAAGCAATAACGCTGATGATCCTAACCATACTGAGGACAAGAGATCTTTATATGCTTCTCAGAACTTTTTTGTCATCACATCTAATAACAGAACTCTTGGCGTGTATATTGATACACCAGGAACTGTTACTTTTGATATAGGTTACAGTAAACTGGATGAACTGCTTATATCTTTTGAAGACTTTGATTTTGATCTGTATCTTATTGAAGGTCCTTTCGAAGGTGAGGCAAAAGAGGTTAAGGGCGTAGTTAAAGAGTTCCGCGGAATCATTGGAAGAAGCTATATTCCTCCGCGCTGGGCTTTTGGTTATGGCCAGAGCAGATGGAGCTACTTCACTTCTGATGAAGTTAAGGAAGTTGCTGATAAGTACGACGAAGCCGGCATCCCAATCGATATGATCTATCTTGATATCGATTATATGGAGAGGTACAAGGACTTTACTGTAGATGACAAGGCCTTTCCGAACTTCCCTGAATTTGTTGCTGATATGAAGAAGAGGGGTATTCATCTTGTTCCGATTATCGATGCGGGAGTTAAGATTGAAGATGGATATGATATATACGAAGAGGGCGTAAAAGAAGACTATTTTGTCAAAAAAGAAGATGGAGAGAGGCTCGTAGCTGCTGTATGGCCAGGAAGAGTCCATTTTCCTGATTTCCTTAATGATGATGCAAGAGCATGGTTTGGTAATAAGTACAAGGTGCTACTTGATCAGGGTATTGACGGCTTTTGGAATGATATGAATGAGCCTGCTATTTTCTATACAGAGGATCATCTTAAGGAAGTTTTTGACAAGATCGAGGATTATAAGGACAAGAATCTTGATATCAATTCATTTTTTGCTTTCAAGGATCTTGTTGGATCTATTGATAATAATGATGCTGATTACAAGAGATTCTATCATGAGTACAAGGGTCAGAAGATCCGTCATGATAAGGTCCACAACCTTTTTGGCTACAATATGACAAGAGCAGCAGGAGAAGCTTTTGAGAGATTGTCTCCTGATGAGAGAATCCTTATGTTTTCACGCTCTTCTTATATCGGCATGCACAGATATGGCGGTATATGGTGTGGTGACAATAAGTCCTGGTGGTCACATCTTCTTTTGAATATTCAGCAGATGCCGGCTCTGTCTATGTGCGGATTCCTCTACAGCGGCGCAGATGTTGGCGGTTTTGGCGCAGATACTACAGAAGATCTGCTTCTTCGCTGGATAGCTTTTGGTATCTTTACACCACTTTTCAGGAACCACAGCGCAATGGGCACAAGGAAGCAGGAGCTTTACAGATTTGAAAGTGTTGATAAGTTTAAAAAGCTTGTCGAGCTTCGATATGCTCTTTTGCCATATCTGTATTCAGAGTTCATGAAGGCAGCACTTCGTGACGAAATGCTGTTTGCTCCGCTTTCTTTTGAGTATGGAGACGAAAGAAGCAGCGAAGTTGAGGATCAGCTTCTTCTTGGTGAGAGCATTATGCTGGCGCCTGTATACAAGCAGAATACTACTGGTAGAAACGTATATCTTCCTGAAGATATGAAGATGATCCGCTTCAGAGCTTATGATGACTATGATGAGGAAGTACTTCCTGCAGGAGATCACTATGTTAAGGCTGATCTTGGAGAAGTGCTTGTATTTGTAAGAAAAGGACATGTTCTTCCTCTTGCAAAGCCTGAGAATAGAACAGATAAGGTAAGCGCTGATAGTCTTAAATATATCTGCTACGAGGCTGATAGCGACAGTTATGAGCTTTATACTGATGACGGAATTTCAAGGATAAAATAAGAATAAAACGGTGTATTCGCAGCATGCGATGCGCCGTTTTATAGTTTTGCACATTGCTGATTTTGGTACTATAAATAATCGACATGATAATACCAAATATTTTATAATCTAATCAGAAGGTATAGGTACAGACATGACAAACGATCAAAGATATTGGTCAGCCAAGAAAGATGAACTGGTATCTGCTATAAAAAAGCTCGGCTTTCCGAGTGAGCTGGGAGAGCAGATTGCAAGGCAACTTGGAAGTCCAAAGGCAATGGACAGGATGCTTGGATATCTTTATAATGTTCAGCCCGATACACCTGAGCTTATAGTAGATGAGATGCTGGCGATATGCAGTGATATAGATGCATGGCGTGAAAAGAAGGAAGCGGAAGCTGCCAATGCCAGATATAATGAGATTCTTAATTATGGGCTAGGCACAGAGGAAGATTAAATTGTAGCTGACCGTATATGATACACGCAAAACGGCTTATAAAGACAGGAGGGAGAGGCATGAATGTTAGCGACACACTTGACAGACTATTTGAAAAAGCAAAAGCTGATGAAGCTCTAAGGCAGAAGCTTATTGACACTAAAAAGTCAGATAATCCTTTGGCTGATTTCTGTTCCATTGCGACAGAAAATGGTTTGGAATTATCTGTAATGGACATGATCAATCAGGGCGAAGAGTTCTATGCTGAGATCAAGAGAAGTACTAATGGCGGCGGTGAGAACTCTCCGGATCTTGATGAGTGGAATGATGAGTATTCTATTTTCATGATGAGACTTGAGGCGCTTTGATATGTTTTTTAAGAAAAAGATAGAAAAGAAGACCTATGATAAAGAAAACCAAAAACCTGTGATCAGGGCCAGTATATGTAATGGCGAGCAAGTTGCCGGGTTTATGGATATTCATACAGGGGCCTTTGAGGAAGTTATGCTCATAAAGGAT
>CAMVNV010000121.1 GCA_947168935.1 uncultured Butyrivibrio sp.
ATCTTCTGGTCTTGTTGAAAGCTCTGCTCTGTATGTTACACCAAATGTCTTGTAGATTTCATCTGCAATAGAGATAACATCAGCAATCTCTTCCTTAATCTGAGATTCCATTACAAATGTATGATCATCATCCTGACTGAACTCCTGTACACGGAAAAGACCATTCATCTGTCCTGACTTCTCTTTACGGTGAAGAACATCATACTCACTGTAACGGATAGGAAGCTCTTTATAAGAGTGGTTAGTTCTCTTATAAGCCATCATAGCGTTAGGGCAGTTCATTGGCTTAGCTGCCATTGTATCTTCTGCTTCAAGTGAGAAGCGAGCTGCTGTCTCATCGCTTGAGATTGTATCTTCTGCCTTAGTTCCATCTGTAATACCAGGAACCATGAACATGTTATTAACATAGTGAGCCCAGTGGCCTGAAATAAGCCAGAGCTTTTTGTTGTTGATTAAAGGAGCAGAGATTTCTGTGTATCCATGCTTGTCCTGGATCTCTCTTGAGAACTTGAGGAGTTCCTGATACATTCTCCATCCTCTTGGAAGCCAGTAAGCCATACCAGGAGCTGTCTCATTGAACATGAACAGGTCAAGGTCCTTACCGATCTTCTTGTGATCACGTTCCATAGCTTCCTTGATCATAGCAAGGTGAGCCTTGAGCTGGTTCTTATCAGGGAATGCATAGATGTATACTCTCTGCATGTGATCGCGCTTCTCATCGCCTCTCCAGTAAGCTGCTGATACAGACTTAACCTGATATGAGCAGTTCATAAGTTCCTGAGAGTTAGCAACGTGAGGTCCGCGGCAAAGGTCTACATAATCTTCACCTGTATAGTAAACTGTGATTGTCTCATCTTCAGGAAGATCCTGGATAAGTTCTGTCTTGAACTTCTGATCCTTGAACATTTCAAGAGCTTCTGCCTTAGAAACTTCTTTTCTTGTCCAGTCTTCTCTTCTCTTGATGATCTCGCGCATCTTGTCTTCAATTGTCTTGAAGTCATCAGGGCTTATAGACTTGTTAAGTACGAAGTCATAGTAAGCTCCATCATCGATCTGAGGTCCGATGGCATACTGAACATTTTCTTTGCCATAGATCTCGATTACTGCTTTTGCAAGAATGTGTGCCAGTGAATGACGATAAACTTGCAGGAATTCTTCTTTTTCCATCTTAAATCTCCTTTTTTGCACGTATAACCTAATGTCGCGAGTGTAACGAGTGACTAATGGTTGAAGTGGAGGAGCTCGCGACTCCACTTCATAAGTTTGAAAATCTATTTTCAAACTTTTTGCTCATGGTGCAAAAGGCTTTTGGGCTGTAGCCTGTGGTCCAAAAATGGACCTAAAAAAGCCCCTTGCACTACAGTAATGTAATGCAAAGGGCGTAATTAACGCGGTTCCACCTTGCTTTATCCTTAGGAAAATATTCCCAAAAGGATATCTCATTGGATTATAACGGAATCACCGTGCCGGATTGGGGCCTCTCAGAGGTAGTTTTCGGTCAGCTTCCTTCCAGACACTCACAGCACAGGATAAACCCGGTGTCATTCTCTGAGGAATTTCACTGCTTACTCTTCTCGTCAACGATTTAAAAATATAGAAATAATATATCTATACATTTTTGAATCATAGATTCAAAAATGCAGCAATAGAGCCAATTGAGTTCGACTTCGTCGAAGGCTCTATTGCCAACCGATTCATCGAATCACGAAACACGCAGTAAATGCGCGTTTCTGTAATTTACATTTAAGAAGTCATACTTTAAGTTTTTATGATTATATGCCCTGCAAAGATATTTGTAAAGGCATAATCAAAAGCTAATTAAGCGTTTTTGCCGTGGCACTTCTTGTACTTCTTACCACTTCCGCATGGACATGGATCGTTAGGATAGATCTTAGGAGCGTTGTGAACTGTACGTGAGTTCTTCTGCTCTTTGTAAAGCTCTTTGCGCTTATCTTCATCGAAGATTGCTTCCCATTCAGGAAGGTTATAGAGCCAGTCAGCTTCAGCAGCTACCATGTTCTTGTAAAGGAGCTCTTTATCAAAACCAAGGCTTACAACTGTATCCTCTTCCATGTTCTCGATATCGTTAGCAACTTTAAGGCTTTCATCGATACCATCAAGGAAGCCTGTCATTGTCATAATATCAACGCCATATTTATCAGCGAGTTCCTTAACAGTTCCCTTTACTTCTTCATCAGGATTCTTAAGAAGCTCTGCGTAAATATCTTTTTCTTTTCCAAAATATTCTGTCCATAATCTCTGGAGATCACCCTTATTGGCTGTCTCAGAATAAGCCATGTCTCTCCATTTTTTAAGTAATGCCATATCTGTAACCTGCTTTCTTATATAATCTTTGCCAGGGGGAGATACTCTCCCACATTAAGGCTTTTCTAATAATACTCTATTCAAATAAAAAATTCAACAGCTTAACAATCTGCCCAAAAAACATCTATGTTTTTATGACAATGTTACATAAATATTAACGCTTTGTTGCCATAGCACCTACCGTGTGCTAGAATACGTACTTGAGGTCCGTAAAGGTGGAGGTTAATGATTGATGGGTAAAGAACTACAACCGCGTAAGCACCGCCATAAAAGACACTATACATTTATGATCATTTCTGGTGACTCTGACAGGAAAAGTAAACAGATTCACTTGGGGCATGTGGCTACACAGGTGCTTGCTTTTTCTCTATTTGCAATACTGGTTGCAATCGTATGCTATATCGCATATATTACGCTGCGTTTTAAAAATCTGCAATCTTCTAACTCTGCAATACAAGCTAGTATGCAGGCAGTTATTGATGCGCAGAACTTACAAATAAGCGATCTGTCTTCGCAAAATTCAAGTCTTGTGTCCGCTAATACCGAGCTTCAGGCCAACTATGAACAGGTCAGCAAAGCTCTTAACATTATGGTTGATGATGAAGAAGCGAAGGAAGCCGCAGAGATTGAAGCTGCTCTCCCAAAGGGATTTCCACTTTCCAGCCAGGCTTCCTATGAAGCTCGTCTCGACGATCCTTCTTCAGATTCCAAAGACAACGCCAAAGAAGGCGATAGCATTCTCGTTTTCAGTGCAAGCGGCGGTTCACATGTTGTGGCTTCAGGCGCAGGAACTGTTATGACTATTACATCAGATTCCAAATACGGTAAATGCATCACCATTGATCATGGTAATGGTTATAAAAGTATCTATCGTATTTCAGGCACTGTTCTTGTTGAAGAAGGTGATACAGTAAGCAGAGGTTCAGCTCTTTTCCTTGTTGGAGATAAGGGAGCTGTTCTTGGCTATCAGATTAAATACAATGATGAATTTGTTAATCCGGAGGATATGCTCGAGATTAACGGCTAAATCAATTAACTAGATTAATGTGAAGGGAGAACATAGATATGTTCAACAGCAGCAAACCAAAGACACCACCGATCAGTACCTATGAGGAAGAAGCTCAGAAGGTAGTTACTCTTATTGGTGTAGGCGCAACTTGTGAGGGAGCTTTCAGCGCACGTGATACAACTCGTATAGACGGAACTATCAATGGTCCTGTTCATATCGAGGGAAGCCTTATTATTGGTCAGAGCGGTAAGATTAACGGTGATATCACAGCTCAGAATGTATTTCTTGCAGGTGAGATCAATGGTAATGTCGATTGCAACTCCGGAAAGCTTGAAGTAAGTGACAGCGGTAAACTTGTTGGTGATGTTACTACTAAGAGCCTCGTTATCGATGAAAATGCGATCTTCCAGGGCAGATGTACAATGACTACAGATATCAACTCAGCAACACAGGCTAAGGAAAGAGCTGCTGCATCAGTTGAATCAGATAGCAAATGAATGATGTAACAATATAGAGCACATTTTTCAGAAACAAAAAAGAAGACCCTTAGCGGTCTTCTTTTTGTTTTAGTATTATAGTTTAAATATATACCTTTTCAGGCTTACTGAAGTCTTTCAAATACCATCTCGTATCCATCATCACCATAGTTAAGTGATCTGTTAACACGACTTATTGTTGCTGTAGAAGCGCCTGTCTTTTCAGCAATCTCAAGATATGTCTTTTTATCACGAAGCATTGATGCAACTTCAAATCTCTGTGAAAGAGATAAAAGCTCGTTAACTGTGCACAGATCTTCAAAGAAGCTGTAGCACTCTTCCTTATTCTGCAGACAAAGAACCGCTTCAAATAAATGGTCCACTGAATCAGTATGTATTTTCTTATTCATGTTTTGATAATCCTCCAATTTGATTAACTTGTTTTAAAAATACGCTTTATTCCTTGAACATTTTAACATAGTAAAGTTATGAAGTAAAGTACAGACCTATATTCATTAAATGCTATACTATTTTGTTATAATTTTCTAAAAAGATGCAAAAAATCATCTTTACTTTTGTTGATATTTGTGATAACCTAGATTTGTTGTTTGAGTAGGTATGTTGGCTATAGACTTTATACAAACATCAGACAGCGTAGTGATTACTTTTTTATTATCCAGTGGAGGTATTACAATGAACAAAGGTACAGTTAAGTGGTTCAACAATCAGAAAGGCTATGGTTTCATCTCTGATGAAGCTGGTAACGATGTATTCGTACACTATTCAGGACTCAACATGGAAGGCTTCAAGTCTCTCGACGAAGGCGCTTCTGTAGAGTATGATGTAATCCAGGGCGAAAAAGGACCTCAGGCAGTAAACGTAAACAAGCTTTGATATTAAAATAATATCGAAGACATCCTATCTATAGTACGGATGTAAGCTTTCATTAAGGTCCGCCTTAACATAAAGCAAAGATTTATTTTACTCCAACAATTAACCGGAGCAGCCAAGCTGCTCCGGTTTTGTATTATAGGTTTTTCAATACCTATTTACAGGCATTTATTACATCTTTAATACTCAGGCATCCGCCAAAAATATCCAGTGCTGAACCTACAGTTACATCAACCTTAGATCTTCCGATCTCTTTGAGCTTTGTAATATCCAAAATGCTATGGACTCCACCTGCATATGTCACAGGTATCTTAGCCCAGTTTCCTAATAAGGTGGCAACATTTTCTTCTATTCCGCCCTGCTTTCCTTCCACATCTGCTGCGTGGATAAGGAACTCATCACAAGAATCTGAAAGCTCATCAAGCGTTTCAACGCTAAGCTTAGTATCAGTCATCTTCTGCCATCTGTCAGTCACTATATAATAGTCATCATCTTTTTTCTTGCAGGAAAGATCAAGAACAAGGTGTTCTTTTCCTACAGTTTTCTTCATTATCTCAAGTTTGTCTCTGTCGATCTTGCCATCCTTGAAAACATAGGATGTTACTATTACATGTGAAGCTCCTGCATCCAGGAAAGCTTTGGCATTATCAGGGTTTATTCCACCACCGATCTGAAGCATGCCGGGATGAGCACAAAGCGCAAGCTTAGCCTGCCTGAGGCTCTCTTCATAATACTGACTTCCTGCAGGATTCAGAATGATTACATGTCCACCTTTAAGGCCAAGGTTGTAGTATAAATCCGAATAGTATGTTCCGTCAAGCTCTGAAATAAAATTATCTAAAGAATCATTATTACTATCTCGAAGGCTTGAGCCTACTATCTGCTTAACCTTACCGTTATGAATATCAATACAGGGTCTGAATATCAATACTATACCTCCCGGTTATTTAAGTCCGAGAGCATCTGACATATCATACATTCCTGCAGCCTTACCAGCAAGGAACTTAGCAGCTTCTACTGCTCCCTTACCAAAGATAGCACGTGAATATGCTCTATGAGAGAATGTTATAACTTCATCTGTTCCAGCAAAGATGACGTCGTGGTCACCAACTATTGTTCCGCCTCTTACTGCGCTGATACCAATTTCCTTCTCAGGTCTTTTTTCTCTTCTGGCTGAACGATCATATACGAACTCGTAGTCTCCACCTGCTGCGTCATTGATAACTTCAGCAAGTGACATAGCTGTACCACTTGGTGCATCGAGCTTCTGATTATGGTGCTTTTCTACGATCTCCATATCAAAGCCTGATCCTGCAAGAGTCTTTGCAGCCTCTTTAAGAACCTTCATAAGAACATTTACACCAACTGACATGTTAGCTGATTTAAGGATCGCGATCCTGGAAGATGCTTCGCTTACATGAGCAAGCTGCTCTTCAGAAAGTCCTGTTGTGCATAGTACTACAGGGAGATTTTTGGATGTACATACATCTAATAATTCATCAACTCCTGAAGCATTAGAAAAATCTATTACTACATCAGCTTCAACATCAACATCTGCAATGTTTCTGAATGTCGGAAAAGAATAGTTGTTCTCTCCAAACTTATCAACACCGGCAACTATACTGATATCATTATCAGCTTCTGCAATATCAACAATTACACGTCCCATACGGCCATTGCAGCCGTTCATTATTGCTTTTACCATTTATATTATTCCTCCACTAATACTAAACATTTGTTATTATTGTAAAAATATAGTGAAAGACATATTCGCTACTATTCATTCGCTATATGCTTTCACTATTATCTATCAGATAAGACCAAAGTCCTGCATAGCTTTCTTGAGCTGCTGTGCATGCTCTGCGCTAACTTCTGTAAGAGGAAGGCGAAGTGGTCCTGCTTCGAATCCAAGAAACTCGATAGCTTTTTTAACAGGGATAGGATTAACTTCTGCAAAAAGAGCCTTAATCAGTGGGATAGCTTTAAGCTGAATATCTGCAGCACCTGCAAAGTCACCTTTAAGTGCAAGTTCGCACATCTTGTGAGTCTGCTTAGGAGCTACGTTGGAAAGAACAGAAATAACACCGATTCCTCCAAGTGACATGATCGGAACTACCTGATCATCGTTACCTGAATAAAGGTCTATAGCGCCATCTGTAAGGTGCATCATTTCAGCTGTCTGTGACAGATTACCAGCTGCATCCTTGATTCCTACGATATTGTCCTTTTCTCTGACAAGCTTAGCTACTGTTGCAGGAAGGATGTTGCAACCTGTGCGGCTTGGTACATTATACATGATCACAGGGATCTTGATAGCATCAGCAACTGCACTAAAGTGTGCTACAAGGCCATCCTGAGTTGCCTTATTGTAATAAGGTGTAACTGAAAGAACACCGTCAGCTCCATACTCTTCTGCTTCCTTGGAAAGCTCAACTGCTGTCTGAGTACAATTAGAACCTGTACCTGCGATAACAGGAATACGGTGATCAACCTTGTCTATACAGAACTTGACAACGTCCATATGTTCCTTTTCGCTCATTGTTGCAGCTTCACCGGTAGTACCGCAAACGATGATCGCATCTGTATCATTTGCGATCTGGTACTCGATAAGACGTGCAAACTCATCATAGTTAACTGATCCATCCTGATTAAATGGTGTTGCAATAGCAACTCCTGCTCCCTTAAATACTGCCATAGTGCCTCCTTAAAAAATCTGTGACCAGGTCCACGCTCTATTTGCCTGGTTTATTCTACACAAAAGGGTGAGCGCCCTTTGTGCGCTCACCCTACAATCTTCCAAAACTATTGGGATTATCGGATAGCGCCCCATCATTACTGATGACAGTCATACACCTCTTAGATGTATGCCCAAGAATCCGGAATGCAGCTGCTTCCGAACCTTTCGGCGCATTTTCCTTTCCATTCTCTTCAAGTACCGCTGCAGCATCCAAGAATGTACTAATAAAACACGCAACCTCTATCTCTGAACAGCTACATCATAGCACCCACAATTTTAGGTGTCAACCAAAACGCATGATTTACCAAGTATATGCAAGCATCATACCGCCCATTTTTTTGCCTAATAACAACAATACCTTGTCTATGCTATAATGTTCTAGAACTTGGATAAAAAGAAAGGGTAGTCGATCATATCGACATTAATTTATGGATAATAAAGTTACTTTATATATGCATTCAGGAAGTGGCAATCACGGATGTGAAGCTATCGTAAGGTCTCTTACAGGTCTTCTTAACAGCCAGGATCCTTCTCTTAAACCTGATGTTATGACCAATGACAGAGCTGAAGATCTTCTCTATGTTCCTGAAGATATATGCCATTTTGTTGAAGAAAAGCATATGGCAAGAAATGTCATCAATCATACTCTTTACTATGTCTACCGTAAGTTAACAGGGGACAAAGAGTCTTTTCTCAGATACAGATTCAAACACATGTACAAGAATCCTCCAAAGGTTGGCGTATCTATCGGAGGCGATACCTACTGCTACGATTATATGGTCGAGGAGATCATGCTCACCAACAGCATGCTCCACAAGCTCGGCACAAAGACAATTCTTCTTGGCTGCAGCGTAGAACCTGACCTTGTAAAAAGAAGTGACGTAGCTGCTGATATGAAGCTGTATGACAAGATCCTTGCAAGAGAGAGTATTACCTACAACGCTCTGTTAGATGCGGGTGTATCCAAAGAAAAGCTTGAGCTTGCTCCGGATCCTGCTTTTACACTTGAAACAAAGTTCCTTCCTCTTCCCGAAGGATGGAAAGAAGGCAAAACCATTGGCCTTAACTTAAGTCCTCTTATTGGGATGTATGCTGAAGACAAGGACATCGCTCTTAGATGTTATGAGGATCTTATAAGGCATATCTTAGATACTACTGATAACACTGTTGCTCTTATCCCTCACGTTGTCTGGGATAGAAGTAACGATAACATTCCTCTTACAAGTCTTTTTGAAAAGTTCAAGGATACAGGAAGAGTTCTTCTTATTAAAGATCATAATGCACCTGAGCTTAAGGGCTATATTGCAAGATGCAGGCTCTTTATAGGAGCAAGGACTCACGCAACAATTGCTGCATATTCATCATGCGTTCCAACTCTTGTAATTGGCTATTCAGTTAAGGCAAGAGGTATTGCAAAAGATTTGTTTGGAACTGAAGAAAATTATGTGCTGCCTGTTCAGGATCTTAAGTCAAGCGATCAGCTTATAAATGCTTATAACTGGCTTGATACAAACGCAGACAGTATTACGCAGAAGCTGAAAGCTACTATTCCTGAATATGTTGTTAAGGCCAGAAGAAATGGAAGTGCTGTCATGGAACTTCTGAAGGATTAAATTAATGCCCTCTTTACTGAAAAGTCAGTAAGGAGGGTATTATTTATAGTTAATTTCTTTATCAAAAAGTTTTCTAGCATTCTCTAAAATGAAATCCCGTTAATAATATACGTAATTTTGACTAATTAATTCTTGTTTTATGTTTATACTTGGTGTATATTTTACATCGATTTATAAATGTTTTTTTGATATCATTGTTGCATCGCTTGATTTAGAGTGCTAAAATATGTTGGTTTTGAAATAACAGATTGATAAGTTACTATATGAAAAGGGTCTGACCACAAGGTGCAGAACCCATGTTTTTTAAGGAGTACCAGAATGATACAGACAAGAGATGACATTAGAAACGTTGCCATTATCGCTCACGTTGACCACGGTAAAACAACACTTGTTGATGCCCTGCTTCATCAGAGCGGAATTTTCCGTGACAACCAGGAAGTAGCAGAAAGAGTCATGGACTCAAATGATATCGAGCGTGAGCGTGGTATCACAATCATGTCCAAGAATACAGCTATTTCATACAATAACGTTAAGATCAACATCATCGACACACCAGGCCACGCTGATTTCGGTGGTGAGGTTGAGCGTGTACTCAAGATGGTTAATGGTGTAGTACTTGTTGTAGATGCTTTTGAAGGTCCTATGCCACAGACTAAGTTCGTTCTTCGTAAAGCTATGGAGCTCGGACTTCCTGTTGTAGTATGTATCAACAAGATCGACCGTCCTGAAGCTCGTCCTAACGATGTAATCGACGAAGTACTTGAGCTTCTTATGGATCTTGGTGCTAACGATGAGCAGCTTGACTGTCCTTTCGTATTTGCATCTGCTAAGGCTGGTGTTGCTTCCAAGTCACTTGATGATCAGGGAACAGACATGAAGCCTCTTCTTGATACTATTGTTGAGTATATTCCTGCACCATCAGGAGATCCTGAAGCTAATACTCAGGTTCTTATCTCAACTATCGACTACAGCGAATATGTAGGTCGCATCGGTGTAGGTAAGGTTGATAACGGTAAGGTTAAAGTTAATGATGAAGTTGTTATCGTTAACCACCATGAGCCTGACAGACTTATAAAGACTAAGGTCAGCAAGCTCTATGAGTTTGATGGTCTTAACAAAGTAGAAGTTACAGAAGCTGGAATCGGTTCTATTGTAGCCATTTCCGGTATCAGTGATATGAAGATCGGTGATACGCTTTGCGCACCTGAGAATCCTGTTGCTATTCCTTTCCAGAAGATCTCAGAGCCTACTATCAGCATGAACTTCATCGTTAACGACTCTCCTCTTGCTGGTCAGGAAGGTAAGTTCGTTACATCACGTCAGATCAGAGACCGTCTCTACAAGGAGCTTAATACTGACGTATCACTCAGAGTTGAAGATACAGAATCAACAGATACTCTTAAAGTTTCAGGACGTGGTGAGCTTCACCTTTCAGTTCTTATCGAGAACATGCGTCGTGAAGGCTATGAGTTCGCAGTATCTAAGGCTGAGGTTATTTACAAGACAGATGAAAATGGCAAGAAGCTCGAGCCTATGGAAAAATGTTATGTAGACGTTCCTGAAGAATTCTCAGGTACAGTAATCTCAAGACTTTCAGAGCGTAAGGGTGAACTTGTTAACATGGGAACAGCTAACGGCGGATACAGCCGTCTTGAGTTCAACATTCCTTCACGTGGTCTCATCGGTTACAGAAACGACTTCATGACAGATACTAAGGGTAACGGTATCATGAATACAGAGTTCTCAGGCTATGCACCATTCAAGGGCGAGATCTCATATCGTAAGCAGGGTTCACTTATCGCTTTCGAGACAGGTGAAGCTGTAACATATGGTCTTTTCAATGCTCAGGAGCGTGGTATTCTCTTTGTAAAACCTGGTGATAAGGTTTACTCAGGTATGGTTATCGGTTCAAGCGGAAAGAGTGAAGATATCGAAGTTAACGTATGTAAGACAAAGCACCTTTCTAACACACGTACATCTTCATCAGATGAAGCTCTT
>CAMVNV010000122.1 GCA_947168935.1 uncultured Butyrivibrio sp.
ATCCGGTATCCTATTCCTCTATGAGCCTTTATCTCCATATCAGTTCCTATAAATGCAAGCTTTTTTCTGGTAAAAGAAATATAGACTTCCACATTGTTATATTCAGCCTCATTTTCAAATCCCCAGATTTTAGTAGCTATCTGCTCTCTTGATACTATCTGTTCCTGATTAGAAATAAGATATTCCATGATCCTTAGCTCTTTCTCACTAAGCCTTACTGTCTGAGCGGTTTTGCTGCAGGTAAGATTGCAGCTCTGCACATCCAGCGACAAGTCTCCTGCGGTAAGACTTCCATCTGCAGACTGAACATTCCTTCTTAATAGAGCCCTTAGTCTTGCAAGAAGCTCCTTTGTCATAAAGGGCTTAGTAAGATAGTCATCTGCTCCGCTATCAAGGCCGTTAACCTTATCATCAAGTTCGCTCATGGCAGTCAGCATCAGTATCGGCGTCTTGATCCCATTAGCGCGTGTCTTTCTTGCAACTTCAATTCCTGAAAGCTTCGGGATCATCACATCAAGGACAATAGCATCATAGACACCGGTAAGGATCTCAGAAAGAGCACTCTCACCATCTTCTACTGCAGTTACATCATATCCCTCTCTTTTTAATATCTCTTTTAGAGCAGACTGCATCTTAAGTTCATCTTCTACAAGCAATAATTTCATCTTAAACAGACACCTCTATTCCTCTATTCCTCTATTTCTCTTTTTTTATGTTAAGAATTCCTCTTATAGTTCATATCAGGTAATGTTACATAAATATTTCGACAATTCTGTGAACATAATTAACAACGCACTTTTGAGGATCAATGTCCTCTAAGACATAGTAAGCGAAGGTCAGAAAACAGATTTTTGCAATTGGCACTTCCATACTTTAACGCTTTAATATATAATAGAAAGAAGTATTGGCAAAAAGGATACACGCGCGGGGCAATATAGCGTGTATATTCTAAATATATTAGGAGGAGAACGGACATGAAAGAAATAATGTTAGGCAACAAAGCCCTTGCTCGTGGTCTGTACGAAGCAGGTGTGTGTGTTGCCAGCAGCTATCCCGGTACACCCAGTACCGAGACCACGGAGGAAGCTGCAAAATATGATGAAATTTACTGCGAATGGGCGCCAAATGAGAAGGTAGCGCTGGAGACAGCCTTTGGTGCATCCCTTGCAGGTAAGAGAAGCTATTGCGCCATGAAGCACGTAGGTCTTAACGTTGCGGCAGATCCTCTTTTTACAATAGCTTATACAGGAGTTAATGCAGGCCTTGTTATCAATGTAGCTGATGATCCAGGCATGCACTCATCTCAGAATGAGCAGGATTCCCGTCACTATGCTATCGCATCCAAGATCCCGATGCTAGAGCCATCTGACTCTCAGGAAGCACTTGATTTTGCAAAAAGAGCTTATGAGATCTCAGAAGAGTTCGACACACCGGTTCTTCTTAAGATGTGCACAAGAGTTGCTCACTCTCAGAGTATCGTAGAACTTCATGACAGAGTAGAACTTCCTGTCAAAACTTATGAAAAAAATCCATCTAAATATATTATGACGCCTGCTAACGCAAAGAGACGTCACCCTCTTGTTGAAGAGCGCACAAAGAAGCTCATTGAATACGCTGAGACAACAGACTTAAACCGTGTAGAGATGGCAGATACCAAGATGGGTATCATCACCTCTTCTACTTCTTATCAGTATGTAAAAGAAGTATTTGGCGATAGCGTTAGCGTTCTTAAACTTGGACTTATCAATCCCCTTCCTGTAAATCTTATCAAGGACTTCGCAGCTAAGGTTGAAAAACTCGTAGTAATCGAAGAGCTCGATCCAATCATCGAGACTCACTGCAGAGTCCTTGGCCTTAACGTTACAGGCAAGGATACTTTCCCTATGATAGATGAGTTCTCACAGGGTTTAATCGCATCCAAGCTTGGCCAGAGCGAGAAGCCTCATTGCACTCCTATTGAGAATCTCCCTGTCCGTCCACCTGTTATGTGTGCAGGCTGCCCTCACAGAGGAATGTACTATGCTCTTTCCAAGAACAAGATAACTGTCCTTGGCGATATCGGCTGCTACACACTTGGATCTGCACAGCCTCTTAACGCCGTTGATACAACTGAGTGTATGGGCGCTTCCGTAAGCTCCATCCACGGCTTCAACAAGGCTCTTGGCGAAGGCAGTGAAGATAAGACTGTTGCCGTTATCGGAGATTCCACTTTCATGCACTCCGGTATGACAGGTCTTGCTAACATCGCTTACAACCAGACCAACTCAACCGTTATCATCCTTGATAACTCAATCACAGGTATGACAGGCCACCAGCAGAATCCTACAACAGGTTATAACATCAAGGGTGACCCGGCAGGCAAGATCAACCTTGAAGCTCTTTGCAAGGCAATGGGCATCGAGAGCGTACGCGTAGTTGATCCATACAACATCTCTGAATGCGAAAGCGCTGTTAAGGAAGAACTTGTGAAAAAAGAGCCTTCCGTAATTATCAGCCGTCGTCCTTGTGCACTTCTTAAGAGCGTTAAGCACAACCCTCCGATCAAGGTAAATACCGATAAGTGCAAGAGCTGTAAGTCCTGCATGAAGATCGGATGTCCTGCAATCTCTATGAAGAACGGCAAAGCCCACGTTGATCCTACTCTCTGCGTAGGCTGCAATGTATGTACTCAGCTGTGCCACTTCGAAGCTTTTGAAACACAGGAGGGGGTAACAATAAAATGAACAATACAACAAATGTAATGATAGTCGGTGTCGGAGGACAGGGCTCCCTTCTTGCAAGTAAGCTTCTGGGTCACGTAATGCTCAAAAAAGGCGTAGATGTTAAGGTTTCAGAAGTTCACGGCATGAGCCAGAGAGGCGGAAGCGTTGTAACATATGTAAGATTTGGCGATAAGGTCTACTCTCCTATTATTGATAAAGGAGAAGCAGATTACATCATCTCTTTTGAAACCCTTGAAGCTGCCCGCTATATGGCCAACTTAAAGCCCGGCGGCCAGGTTATCGTCAACAACCAGCAGATGGATCCAATGCCTGTAATCACAGGCGCTGCAACCTATCCTGAAGGCCTCATTGGCAAGATGGAGGAAGCTGGAGCTAAGGTTGATGCAATCGATGCTCTTGGACTAGCAATGGAAGCCGGAAGCGCCAAAGCTGCAAACGTAGTCCTTATGGGGCGCTTTTCTACATACTTTACCGATGTGACAGAAGCAGAATGGCTTGAATCATTGGAAGAGTGCGTACCACCAAAATTCATCGAACTTAATAAAAAAGCCTTCGACTTAGGACGTAAGGCATAATTTATATTGCCCATCACTTTATAGTGGTGGGTAATTTGTATATAGCAATACGGAGGAGAAATAAATGATCTGGAATGAGAGTAAAGAATGTATGTCACGGGATGAACTTGCTACTCTTCAAAGTGCAAGACTCGTCAAAGTGGTCAACAAGGTATATCACAACGTAGAATACTATCGCAAGAAGATGCAGGAACTGGGTCTTGAACCGGGAGATATCAGAGGAATTGAAGACATTGAAAAACTCCCTTTCACAACCTATGAAGATCTTAATAAGACTTATCCTTTCGGTCTTGCTGCTGTTCCAACATCAGAGCTTGTAAGAGTTCATGCATCAAGCGGCACAACAGGTAAGCCCAAGATCGGCGTATACACAAGACGAGATATCGAAGTATGGTCTGAATGCGTTGCAAGATGTCTTTCAATGGCAGGCATCACAAGGGATGACATAATCCAGGTAGGCTATGGTTATGGTCTTTTTACAGGTGGTCTTGGTGCTCACTACGGCGCAGAGTACCTTGGCGCTCTTGTCCTTCCTATGTCTACAGGTAATACACAAAAGCTCCTTGATATGATGATTGATTGTCAGGCAACTGCTATCGCCTGCACGCCGTCCTACCTTCTACATGTTGCAGAGGATATAGAAAAGCTGGGGGTTCTTGACAAGATCAAACTTAAGACTGCAATCTGCGGCGCTGAACCCTGGACTGATGAGATGCGTGATCAGATGGAGAAAAGGCTCAATATCAAAGCCCATGACATATACGGTCTTACAGAGATCTGCGGTCCCGGTGTTGCCTGCGACTGCGAATTCCATAAAGGTCTCCATATCTGGGAAGATCACTTCCTTCCTGAGATCATCGATCCTGCTACTCACAAGGACCTTCCTGCAGGAACAGATGGCGAACTTGTTATTACTAATCTGACAAAAGAAGGCATGCCTCTTATCCGTTATCGTACTAAAGACCTTACATCTCTTGAGATCGACAAGTGTGAATGCGGCAGAACCATGGCAAGAATCCAGAGATTTAAAGGCCGTACCGATGACATGCTTATAATCCGAGGCGTCAACGTATTCCCTTCACAGGTAGAAGCTGCTCTTCTGAATATAGATGGCACAACTCCTCACTACATGCTGGTTGTAGACCGTGTTGACAATACAGATACTCTTGAAGTTCAGGTAGAGATCGCTGAAAAATTCTTCACAGATGAAGTTAGAGGACTTGAGAAACTTTCAAATGAGATTCATAATAAACTTAAGAGCGCAATAGGTCTTAATGCCAAGGTTAAATTAGTAGAGCCCAATGGTCTCGTACATTCAGACGGCAAGACCAAACATGTTATAGATAAGCGTAAGCTCTACAGCTAAACATGTTATAGACAAGCGTAAGCTCTATAGCTAAACATGTTATAGACAAGCGTAAGCTCTATAGCAAAACATGTTATAGACAAGCGTTAGCTCTATAGCTAAACCCGCTCACTATATTATGATCAGCATGTATAATAGTACTAAAAGCAACTAACAGCCATCTTTTTTGAAAGAAAGGAATATCTATGTTTGTAAAACAGCTTTCCGTATTTCTTGAAAATAAAACAGGACGCCTTAACGATGTCCTCTCAATAATAAGCGGCAATGGGATCAATATCCTGTCCATCTCTATTGCAGATACCAGCGAATTCGGAGTTCTGAGAATGCTCTGCGAAGATCCGGCCAAGGCCCATGAACTACTCAAAGAGCACGGCATTACTTCAAAAGTTAATGATGTCATCGTAGTATCTATACCTCAGGCCGTTGGAAGTCTTGAAAAAGTGGTAAGAAGCCTTGAGCAGAACGATATAAATATACAATACGTATACGGACTGTCACTTGATGATGAAGGCGCTTCTATCGCAATGAAGACAGATGATCTGGAAAAGACACTGGAAGTTCTTAAGAATGAAAATGTGAAACTATATAGCCAAAATGATATGTAACTAACATATTACTAAATGGAGCTATCACTAAATGTGATATGCTCCATTTTCTTTTGGGAAAAGAATTTCAGATAAGCACAATGATCCGGCGCATTTTATCAACAAAAACAAGAACAATAGCGTCCCAAAAATATATCCCACCTCATTCATCTTTAATAAGGCGGGATACTATAATTCTTACTCTGTTATAAAGAAGAATCTACGCACAGCTTGTGTACTACCTACGTTAGTAATAGCATTTTCAGGTCTGCTTATGTTGGCATACTCATAAGAAGCAGATACCTTATGACTTGTATCTACTCCATGCTTACAAGATTCACCAACAAGATTTGGAATATCCGTTATGCCATAATACTGCCCTGACTGATATTCTATGCAGGTCAGATCATAGATGATATTATTATCTGATACATCAACATTATCGTATTCATCGTAGCAACCATAAATGCGAATTTCTGCATTTGCTTCCGGATCTTTAACAATAATCCATCTATCATACTCACAAAAAGCATCAACTTCATAGGTATATTCATATCCCAGATTATCTAATAGATCCTCAACCTCCTTGAAATAATACTGACAATTGCCTTTTTCAAACGAATCGATAATTGCAGCAATTTTCATATATACTTCTTCGAAAGCTCTTGTAGGCCGCATGCCAAGAACTCCTGTTGGATAATTACAGCTTGAAACATATTTATTATCTGATGCCTTAGCTACTGAAGATTTACTTACTCTATTATTTGATGGCTGTACCTGTGATGCACATTCTGCAAGAGCCGCAGCACCAAATAACAATGTTGAAAATATCTTATTTTTCATACCTTATTCCTTTTTACAATTTTAACCTCATGTCGCGAGCCAAGCGAGTGACTAATGGTTCAAATTGGTGGAGCTCGCGACACCAATTTGGGTTTGAAAGTGGAACACTTTCAAACTTTATATCATAACCTTTTCCTAAAATATGGAAGCTTCACTGCTTTACTTAATAATCGTTCCTCCCTCCCCACAATTAACTGAACCTATCCAAAAAGCAAAAGGCAATAATCTTAATCTGGATATACTATTAGCAATATACGCCTTAAAATATATACCTGGAGAACTTTCCTGAGACGGATTAAAACTAGACTGTGATATAGAATAAGACAAGAAAAGTCTTACCAAAAATTATGCAAAAATCCTATAGTGTTGTAGCCCAAATAACTACTCCACATACTCCCCAATTAATGAAAATAGATTATCTGCAGCCAATATTATGCTGCGATACCATCATAAAGCATTAAATATATTTTCCCCAATTAGATCATTCAGAATGAATAATCACAACTATGATTTGTTGTAAAAAGAATATATCAGATACAAAATTACAAGTAAATGATTATTTTTTTATCCATAAAAAAACACAATAACGTCTTTGTAAGATACGGCGTAATGTCAGCATTCCATTCTGGCTCAACGAAGCCGCCGAAGAACATCACATAAATGTTTCGAAAGTCTTACAGGAAGCACTAAAACAAAAACTCAATATGGCATGAAAAAGGAGCGCCTGAATAATATCAGACGCTCTTTTTCTATACTAATATTTTATCAATATACAAGATCCATATCTGTAAGGAATGCCTTGTATCCGCGAAGTGACTCGTAAAGGTCAGCCTTGGAGATTGCTTCCCATGGAGCATGCATGTTAAGAACTGCAACACCTGAGTCTACAACGTTCATTCCATAAAGTGCGAGGATGTAAGCGATTGTTCCGCCGCCGCCAACATCTACCTTACCAAGCTCAGCTGTCTGATATACGATCTTGTTGTCATCGCATACTCTTCTGATAGCTGCAAGATACTCAGCGTTAGCATCGTTAGAACCTGACTTACCACGAGCACCTGTAAACTTATTAAATACAAGACCGCCGCCAAGAAGTGCTGCGTTCTTCTTCTCGAAGCTTGCTGCAAATGTAGGATCATAAGCTGCGCTTACGTCTGAAGAAAGCATACAGGAATTTGCAAGGCATCTTCTAAGTGCAAGGTCATTATAACCTTCTTTTGTAAGATTCATAAGCTCTGCAACAGCATTTTCAAAGAACTTACTCTGCATACCTGTTGCACCGACTGATCCGATCTCTTCTTTATCAACAAGGATGCAGCATCCTGTTCTCTTAAGATCCTTAGTTTCAAGAAGTGCTCTCATAGAAGGATAAGCACATACTCTGTCATCGTGGCCATAGCCAAGGATCATGGATCTGTCAAAGCCAGCATCTCTAGCCTTACCAGCAGGAACGATCTCAAGCTCAGCTGAGATGAAATCCTCTTCCTCGATGCCGTACAGATCATAAAGGATAGCCATTACGCCTCTCTTAACTGCATGGCTTGCATCGATAGAATCTTTGATTTCCTGCTTAACATAGCCGATTGCATAATTTTCACCAGCTGTGTATTTAGGATCATCCTTTTCAGCTTTTGCAGCCTTGCCCTGAACCATTAACGGTCTACTTCCAACGATAAGGTCAAGAGCTTCACCCTCGATAACCTTGGCAGCCTTTTTATCCATCTGCTCTGCTGCAAGGTGAATAAGAAGATCTGAGAAGAAGAATACAGGATCGTCCTCATCCTCACCAACGTTAAGCTGAACTGTTGTTCCGTCCTTCTTAACTACTACGCCGTGAAGAGCAAGTGGCATAGCTACGAACTGGTACTTCTTGATACCGCCATAGTAGTGTGTATCAAGGTAAGCAAGACCTTCCTTCTCGCAAAGAGGGTTCTGCTTAACGTCAACACGAGGGGAATCGATGTGAGCGCCAAGGATGTTGAGACCATGTTCAAGTGGCTCTGATCCAAGCTGGAACATAACGATGGACTTGTTCATCCATACGCTGTAAACCTTGTCACCCTTCTTAAGCTTGGTCTTGCCGCCAATAAGAGTATTAAGCTCTCTGTAGCCGGCAGCCTCGATCTCGTTAACGATAGTATCGATTGCTTCACGCTCTGTCTTTGCATTGTCGAGAAAGTTCTTGTAGTCATCTGCGAACTTCTCTACAGCTTTAAGCTGTGTCTTGTTATACGTATTCCACGCATTTGTTCTAAGCATATTTTCACACTCCTTAAAAAATATTGAACTAAATTAACCTATTTAGCTTATTCTCAAATTTGAAATTTGAGGATTATATTAATTTCACTCTTTTACGACTCAATATTATAGCTGATTATTTCCTACTACAATAGTAGTTTTCGGAAATAATCAGCTATTTTATAATCTCTTTACAATTAAAACTATCTTATCTTTGGAAATTGCATGCGTTCACGCAGGCAATTTTGGGTACATCAAAAATTAATTTTTTGATGTACATTTAGCTTCTAAGCTCGATTCCCATTGTGAACTGAAGTTTTCTGAGCATCTTGTCTACATATCCGCTTATAACTTCATCTGTAAGCTCTTCATCCTTAGGAGTGAATGTAATTGTGAATGCCATGCTCTTCTTTGTAGGAGGAATCGGAACTCCTTCATATACGTCGAAGAGTTTAACATCTGTTACGAACTTGCAGGATGAGTAGATAGCTTCTTCTACTTCGCCGCAGGTTGTTGTCTTGTCCATGATAAGAGCAAGGTCACGCTTTTGCTTATCGAACTTGGAAAGCGGAACGAATGCAGGTACGTTCTCATAGTACTTGGAAAGAGCATCAAGGTCGAGCTCTGCAACATATGCAGGAACTCTCATATCCTCTGCATCCTGGATCTCATATGTGATCTGTCCAAGGTAGCCAACTTCTACGCCGTCGCACAGGATCTTAGCTGTTCTGTAAGGGTGAAGGAATGGCTTATTGCCTGCTTCATATTTGAAGCTTACGTGAAGAGTATCTGCTACGTTGTCGCAAAGACCCTTAAGTGTGTAGAAATCCTCATCCTGACCGAAGATACCGATGCAAAGTGTAACCTTCTCATCCGGATAATCTGTAAGAGGAAGGCTCTTAGGGAAGAATCTGTTACCAACTTCGAATAATCTTCCTTCAAGTGTACCCTTCTTCTGGTTTCTTGAGATAGCGTGGATCATCTGAGCTGCAAGAGTTGTTCTCATAACAGAGAGATCCTCGTTGATAGGATTGAGAATCTTAACTACTTCTCTCTCCTTAGCATCTTCTGCATATCCAAGAAGGTTAAGGTCTGAAGGTGAGAAGAATGAATAGTGCATACATTCATTTGCACCCTGAGCACAAAGTGCACGCTTAATTCTAAGCTCTGCCTTCTGCTTTAAGTTTCTGCCACCCATTGTTACAGCAGCGCCTTCAAGGAATGTGCCGTGTACATGGTCATAACCATACATACGGATAACTTCTTCTGCGATATCAGGATAATCTTCCATATCCTCTCTGTATGCAGGAACCTTGATTGTAAGCTCGTCGCCGTTTACTGTAGGCTCGAAGTTAAGGTTTGTAAGGATTCTTACTATATCTTCATCAGGTACTGTGATACCAAGAACGCCGTTAACCTTCTTGATAGAAGCCTTCATCTCTTTTTTCTCAAGGCTGTTACCTGTGTTAACGTCTACGTGAGTCTTGGAGATCTTACCGCAGCCAAGCTCCTCAACAAGGTGAAGGGCTCTCTTCATAGCCATAACAGTTGTGTACTCCTATACACCCTTAGAGAATGCTGCACTTGAATCAGAAGACTGACCAAGAGCTCTTGATGACTTACGGATGTTGTCACGAGCGAACTTAGCACACTCGAATGTTACTGCAGTTGTTGTATCTCTGATCTCAGAATTAAGACCACCCATGATACCTGCAAGTGCAACCGGCTTAACACCATCGCAGATTACAAGGTTATCGTTTGTAAGTGAGAACTCTTTTTCATCAAGAGTTACGATCTTCTCGCCATCATTAGCTCTTCTAACAACGATCTTGTTGCCTTCAAGGAAGCTTCCGTCGAAAGCGTGCATAGGCTGACCGAACTCTCTCATAACGTAGTTAGTGATATCAACCATGTTTGAGATAGAGTTATTGCCAACAAGTGCAAGTCTTCTTCTCATCCAGCGTGGGCTTTCGCCGATCTTAACATCGTGAACATAGTGAGCGATATATCTTGGGCAAAGGTCAGGAGCTTCTACTGAAACTGTGAATCCTGTATTTTCTGTATCATCTTCTGTGAAAGAAAGATCAGGCTCTTTTAAAGGCTTCTCAAGAACAGCAGCAACCTCTCTTGCAAGACCATAAATGCTCTGGCAGTCAGGTCTGTTAGCTGTGATCGAAACATCGAAGATCCACTCATCAAGACCAAGGATAGGCTTAACGTCAGCTCCAACCTCTGTATCCTCTGGGAAAACAAGAAGTCCGTTGTAGCCAGCGCCTTCGTACATATCCTCAGTTACGCCAAGCTCAACACCTGAGCAGAGCATACCTTCTGAATCATATCCGCGAAGCTTGCCCTTCTTGATAGTAGCAATGCCTACAACTGTAACGTGATCCTTAGCTGTCTCGATAACTGTTGCACCGTCAAGAGCAAGAGGATACTTGCCGCCTTCCTTAACATTATCAGCACCGCATACAACCTTGAATGTTCCATGTGCACCGGCATTAACTGTGCAAGCATGAAGATGAGTATCCGGAATAGCTTCGCAGGTCTCAACCTGTCCAACTACAACCTTGGAAATATCCTTACCAACTTCCCAACTCTCTTCTACTTCGAAACCACAGGAAAAGAGCTTTTTCTCAAGTTCTTTGGGTTCAATATCTATATCTACATAATCTTTAAGCCAACTTAAAGGTACTAACATTTTGATTCCTCC
>CAMVNV010000123.1 GCA_947168935.1 uncultured Butyrivibrio sp.
GTTCCCTTGCCAGCCTGATACTCAGAACGAACTGTGTGACCAGGAGCCTTAGGAGCGATCATAGCAACGTCTACATCCTTTGGTGGCTGGATGAGCTTATAGTTGATGTTGAAACCGTGTGCGAACATGAGCATATTGCCTGCTTCAAGGTTAGGAGCGATGTCCTGCTTGT
The DNA here is from genome assembly GCA_947168935.1 of uncultured Butyrivibrio sp. Taxonomy (GTDB): domain Bacteria; phylum Bacillota; class Clostridia; order Lachnospirales; family Lachnospiraceae; genus Butyrivibrio. Next base: position 173 of record CAMVNV010000123.1, read on the forward strand.
ACATATCAGCCTGCTTCTCATCATTGATAAGGATCATGATTATGTCAGCCCACTTTGCAGCGTCTGCTGTGTTCATAACTGTAAGTCCCTGAGACTCAGCCTTAGCCTTGGACTTAGAACCCTCATAAAGACCAATTCTTACATCGCAGCCTGATTCCTTAAGGTTAAGTGCATGTGCATGTCCCTGTGAACCATAACCGATAACAGCAATCTTCTTACCCTCAAGTAAAGAAAGGTTACAATCTTCCTGATAAAAAATTCTTGCTTCTGACATAATTAAATCCTCCATCCTTTTAATTAAATAAGTAATACCAATATGGTTGGTAAAATATATGTATCAAAACGGGCAATATACTAAAGTAAAATAATTACTCGTAAAGATATATCGATAATAAATAGATTTCATAATTCCAATCTGATCCTGATCAATTTGATCTACGATCAAAGATCACTCATCAAGATAAACTACGTTCTCGATGCCTCTTCCAAGACCTGCAAGACCTGTACGTGCAAGTTCAAGAATTGTATATCCATCAAGGAGCTTTAAGAATGCGTCGATCTTGTCCTGACCACCAGTGATCTCGATGATAAGGCTTTCATTAGATACATCTACGATATTGCCTCTGAATACGTTAGCAATAGCAATGATCTGCTGTCTCTGGTCTACGTCTGCCTTAACCTTGACAAGTGCAAGCTCTCTGTAAACTGAATCACCAGGCTTAAGCTCATGTATGTCTCGTACATCAACAAGCTTTGCAACCTGCTTCTCGATCTGCTCGAGAATGTCATCATCACCTGAAGCAACGATGGTGATCCTAGTGAATCTCGGGTCAGCTGTTGTACCAGCTGTGATACTTTCAATGTTATATCCTCTTCTGGAAAAGAGTCCGGATATTCTACTAAGGGTTCCTGATGTGTTATCAACGAGAAGCTGGAACACCTTTTTATATGTCTTAACTTCAGTATCTGCCATATTCCTTTACCTCTTTAAAGTGTGAAATATTATATTGTATTATGGTGAAATTTCGATCCCCAAATATCAATTTAGGTCAATTATATCCATGCATTTTTAATGCGTCAATATGAAGAATTTAATGACTTTTACATTACAAAATTAATATTATCGCATTATCGTTTATATTGCAACGATGGCCTGGTTGTCACTGACCATGCATAACATTAACACTTTAAATTGCAAAAGTCAAGAGAATTTGTACGAGGTTGTAGGCATGGGGGCTGGCAAATAAATCAAAAGCCCCCACGATCACAATCATCGTACTAACGAAATAAAACTTTAAAATCGAAAGGAGCAAAAAACGCGCTAACAGCTTTATTAGCTATTAACGCGTTTATAGTCTTACTGTATATAGATGTTATAGCATCACTAGATTACCCAAGCAAACCATCGCTTTAGAACTCGAGTGACTCGAGGAGGTGATAGTACTGAGCGAGATACTCAGAGTTTTCAATATCATCTGATAAGAAGATTACGATACCGATTCCTGATCCGCCTGTTTCAAATACCATGATATCCATTTCCATATCCGAACCATCAACAGGTCCTCTTACGTTCTCAGCATATCCGCCGTTAACTGTTCCCTTCTTTATGTCTTTCTCATCATAAGAAATACCATAGGAATCTGCAACATAGATAAGAACGCTATCAATTCCCTGTTTGAGCTGGGAATCTGTCAGGCTTGAGGTGTCAACTTCTGAGTACATTACAAGGATACCGGACATTGCATTCTTATCAGGAGCATAGATATATCCAGACATATCATCTGACATATCTACTTCCTGTCCATACCAGTCTTCCGGTACTTCATAGGTCATAACGCCGTATGATTCAGTAGTATACTTGGTCTTGTCATCGGCTGTTACATCATCGTCATCAGTCTCTGTAAAGTCGAAATCACCCAGTTCAAGGAGTCCGCCAAGATACAGCATGAAACTTGTATATGCATTAACATCCTCCTCTTCAAGGTCATCAAAATCAGGATCAATGTCTACGCCTTTATCGAACTCAACAAATTTAAGAGAGTACTCAAGCTTATCCATTACAAACTCAATATCTTCAGCACCTGTATATGTGTTAAAAGATTCCTGAAGCGGCTCACTCTGGATGTCTGTGAACTCTGTATCAACTCTTACGAATGTAGCATCTTCAACAGAAACATAGATTGTAACTGTACAAAGATCAGTATCACCGTTGTAAATTCCTGTAATAGGTGTAAATACACTGCTGATACCGCCCTGATCGTAAGTATCTTTGCTTACATATACATAGCACTCAACGCCGTCAATAGTTTCTGTCTTATCCTGAAGCTCTGCCTTGTAAATATCATAATCATAGAATCCTAAGATATCAGTTACAACATCACTTTCAGATGATGCATATCTTTCGCCTGTATCATATTCTATACCGGAAATGAACTCGCCGGAGAAATCTCCACGGAATACGGAAATATCCATATCAAATTCAACTCCGAGAATATCTCTTGAAACAGTACCCTTTGCCTCTTCTAAGATATTGGCATCTGGATCTGAAGTGTTAACGTCATAATCTGTAACGATCTCAAATTCAGCGTTCTCGATGATATCGCCTGAAACTCCTTCACCAGGAGCATCAACTGTGCATTCCATCACATAAGAGAACTCTGTTGTCATATCTTTAACCTTGGAGAGGTTCTCGCAGGCAAGCTCAAGAGCTTCTTCGCCGGAGATTTCTTCCTCTTCAGGCTCTGTAGTAGCTTCAGTAGCAGCATTAGAGCTGTCATCTTCTTCCTCTTCTGTAGAAGCTGATGTTGCTACTTCCTTATCTTCATCCTTGTCTTTATCCTTATTCTTCTTGGCATTATCTGCGCTGATAAAGTGATATGCTGCTGCAGATCCGCCAATTACAAGTACCAGGATCACAGAAACGATTGCAGCGATAATACCCTTTTTACTCTTCTTCTGAGGCTGTGGCTGCTGATTCATAGGTCCATAAGCGCCATAAGAATTCTGTGCGCCATACTGACCGCCGTACTGATTGTTGTTGTAGTACTGGTTGTTATCGAACTGACCACCAGTGTACTGGTTATTATCGAACTGGCCACCACTATACTGGTTGTTATCAAATTGGCCGCCATACTGATTAGTATTCTGCTGGCCGCCGTAAAACTGGCCATTATCAGACTGCATTCCCTGACCGTTACCAAGAGGATCATATCCTCCAAAGCTCTGGCCAACTGAACCTGTAGCTGTGCTATCTACTCCCCCGTTTGTTACTTCTTTCCCCTTAAGTTCATTGCTGATATCTGCTCCGCAGAAACCGCAGAACTTGCTTCCATCCGGAAGTTCTTTTCCACAATTAGGACAAAACATTACTTCCCTCCATTTTCATTTTCAATACATTTAGTCAAGGCAAGTGTTCCAGTACGCGCCACTTCTACAATAGAGATTCCTCTCAGCATAGAAAGCAGAAGCTGCGAGCGCTCCGGGACATCGCAGATCTGGATCATCATGTAAGACCTTGACATATCCACGATCTGAGCCTTCATGATATCACAGTTTTCTATTATATCACGTCTGTTGGATTTATTGTACTTAACCTTTATGAGCATAAGTTCTCTACTTATGGAGGCTGATTCATCGAAGGTCTTGACCTTAATGATATCAAGCTTTTTGTTGAGCTGCTTCTCAACCTGCTCAAGGATCGCCTTGTCGCCGCTTGATACTATTGTCATTCTTGATACAGTCGGATCCTCTGTTTCACCAACTGTAAGAGAATCAATGTTAAAAGATCTTCTCGAAAAAAGACCTGCAACTTTTGAAAGTACACCTGTTCTGTTTTCAACGAGAACTGAATATATCTTTTTCATACTATCCCTTCCTTTTTACATGCAAAAGATACATGTTCGATTTTGATACGAACGCTTTTTTAGCCTTTGGCAAGATCCATAGGATCAGCCATTACTTCAAGAAGAACTGCGTGTTTGTTATTAAGGAAGTTACTGATTTCCTTATCAAGGTCGCTGCTTCCGTCAATGCACTGATAATCCATGTCATAGGCTTTAGCGATCATGTCAAGATCTGGCTTGCCGGCGATATCTACCATTGCATACTTGTCTTTATAGGAATAATGCTGATATTCGCGTACCATTCCAAGGTAGTTGTTTCTATATACAATGATCTTGAGCGGAACCTTCTGCTGGTCCATTGTAGCAAGCTCCATCATGGACATCTGGAAACCGCCGTCGCCGCAGGATGCAACAACCTGTCTGTCAGGGTCAGCAAGCTTAGCGCCGAGTGCAGCAGGAATAGCGTAGCCCATGGTTCCCATACCACCACTTGTCATAAAGCGCTGGTGCTCTTTGATCCTGAAAAATGCTGTTGCCCAGATCTGGTTCTGGCCTACGTCTGCAACGAATATTCCGTTGTCATCCATAGCTTTTGCAAGCTTTCCAAGAAATTCTTTTGGATCAACATATTCTTTTGATATATCAGGTCTTGGATCGGGATGTTCTGCTTTATATTCTGTAAGGAAGTCGAGCCATTCCTTGTGGTCTCTGGCGTTTATTTCAATTGAATTGATCTTCTCAAAAATATGTTTAAGATCACCTACAAGAGGGATAGTAGGACCTACGTTCTTACCGATCTCTGCAGGGTCAACGTCTATATGAATAAGTACTGTGTTGTCTGTAATAAGCTCAGGTCTGTTTACGGCTCTGTCTGCAACACGAGCTCCTACCATAAGGACAAGGTCTGAATCCTTTAAGGCCTTATTGGCATAAGCTCTTCCGTTATTGCCCACCATACCAAAATAAAGTGGGTTGTCATTAGTGATAGTTCCAAGTCCCATCATGGTTGATACAACAGGAATCTGGCACTTAGCTGCAAAGTCGCGGATCTGCTGGGCAGCATCAGAAAGGTGAACGCCGCCGCCCACGCACATTACAGGCTTTTTGGATCTCTCAACTTCTTTGACCAGCTTCTTGATCTGAGCCATGTTACCTTCGATAGTTGGCTTATAGGTTCTCATGCTGACTGTTTCAGGATAAGAGAACTTACTGATCTGAGCCTGCTGTATATCAATCGGAATATCAATAAGAACAGGTCCTTTTCTTCCGGAGTTTGCAATATAAAAGGCTTCCTTGAAGATCTTAGGAAGTTCGTTAACATTCCTTACAAGATAGCTGTATTTAACAAAAGACTCTACAGCGCCTGTGATGTCAGCTTCCTGGAATACATCGGAGCCTATCATGGAACTGTTGACCTGACCGGTTATGGCAATAAGGGGTATGCTGTCAGCAAAGGCTGTAGCTATACCTGTTATAAGGTTTGTGGCACCAGGGCCTGATGTTACGACACAGACTCCGGGCTTTCCGCTAATGCGGGCATATCCGCTTGCGCAGTGGGCCGCATTCTGCTCAGTACGTATGAGAACAGATTTAATATCTGAATTCAATAAGCTGTTAAAAAATGGGGCGATCGCAACTCCGGGATAACCGAAGAGGATCTCTACATCTTCTTTTTTCAAACACTCAACAATCGCATCTGCACCTATCATGTAGGAGCCTCCTTCATATATACTATTACTACTCTACAATATCATTATATATCAAAACAATTGATTATATTTATCTAGTTAATTCTATATATCGTATATTTTTAGTCAATCTTAAAGTGTTATTTTAATGAACATATTAAAATCAATATTGTCTTTATTAATAATTTCTAGTTGATCATGGACTAAAAGCCGCAACAATACTGATTTTGCGATGTGTTTATGAATCAACCACCAATTTACGCAATTGATTTATGCCATCTGCTCTATGAGCTCATTAACTACTCTTACGCAGTCTGCTGCGTCGGTTGAGTAGCCGTCGGCTTCTATCTCTTTAGCGTAGTCTTCTGTTACGCAGGCGCCGCCAATGATGATCTTAGCTGTGCAGCCGCGCTCTTTGGCAATCTTAATGACATTCTTCATTTCAACCATTGTAGTTGTCATGAGAGCGCTGAGAGCTATAACTTTAGCATCTTCCTTCATTGCAGTCTCAACGATGAGCTCTGATTCTACGTCTTTACCAAGGTCGATTACTCTGTAGCCGCAGTTACCCAGCATCAAGGATACAAGGTTCTTGCCGATGTCGTGTACATCGCCGTGAACTGTAGCGATTATTACAGTTCCTTTTGGTTCACTCTGCTCTCCGCTTTGCTTAAGGAGTGGCTCAAGTACTGCAATTGAGAGTTTCATAGCTTCTGCGCTTGCAATAAGCTGAGGAAGGAAATAGGTTCCTTTATCGAACTTAGCTCCAACTTCATTAATCGCAGGCATGAGCACGTCGTTCAAAATCTTAGCAGGTTCACAGCCAGCATCAATTGCTGTCTGGGTGTTCTGGGCTATTTTTCTTTTGTTACCGCCCATTACATCTTTATAGAGGATGTCCATGTTGCGGGCTATAGGATCAGCGCTTACTTCGCTTTCGGCGCCAGTTCCAGTTGTTCCTGCGCTTTGAGTTGTACTTCCTGAGATGCTGACAGCTATCTTACCAGCGTCGCCGTCATATCTTTGCATTCTTGTGATATATCTAAGATCAGACTCTTCCTTGTGTTTGAGAAGGTCTGATGCAAATGCTGCGTTAACAAGGAGTTCCTGTGACGGGTTAGAGATGGCCATTGTAAGGCCTCTGTCAATCGCCATTGTAAGGAATGCAGTATTTATGAAACTTCTCTGTGGCAGACCAAATGAGATATTGGAAAGGCCGCAGATTGTTGCATAGCCGTTCTTTCGGCACCACTCGATTGTTTCAAGGGTCTTGATGGCAGCTTCAGGGTCAGCACCAACTGTAGCTACAAGGCCGTCTACTACTATATCTGACTTTGTAAGGCCGTATTCAAGAGCCATGTCTGTAAGTTCTTTGATGTTAGCGATCTTTTCTTCTATAGTAGTAGGAATTCCGTCTTTTCCCACAGGAAGAAGGATGAACATAGCTCCATATTTTTTGGCCAAAGGAAGACATCTTTCAGCCTTGCCTTCTTCAAGTGAGATGGAGTTAATAAGGGCGCGGCCAGGGTACCAGCGAAGGGCTTCTTCCATGACGTCAACGTTACTTGAATCTATACATATAGGAAGTGATGTGAGCTGAGTGACTTCGTTCAAGACCTTCATCATCATCTCGTGCTCATCAATTCCGCTCATGCCGACGTTGACATCAAGGATTGCAGCGCCGTCCTCTTCCTGCTTGGTGGTGAAATCGCAGACCATATCAAGGCAGCCTTCACGAAGCTGGGCCTGAAGTTTCTTTTTACCAGTAGGGTTAATTCGCTCGCCAACGATCATGAATGGATCGTTTAAGGAAAAAGAAAGAAGCTGCCTTTCTGAAGTAAGGCGTCTTATACTCTTATCGCCTCTTACAACTGGATTACCTTCTTCGTCTCTGGCATCTGACAGGTCAAAATCAGAGAACTTGTCAGAAAGAGCCTTGATAAAATCAGGAGTTGAACCACAGCAGCCGCCAATAATGCTGGCACCGCTTCCTATAAGGAGCTCCATGTCCTTGGCAAATTCTGAAGGCTTCATGTCATATATTGTCTGGCCGTCAACGACTGATGGCATACCTGCATTGGGCTTAGCGATGATAGGAATGTTAGTAACGCTTGCCATGCGCTTTATTACAGCGGCCATCTTGTCAGGGCCTGTTGAGCAGTTAGCACCTACGGCGCAGGCACCAAGTGACTCAAGAACTGTAGCTGCGCACTCGGGAGTTGTTCCGTAGAGGGTCTTGCCATCGCCTTCGAAGGTGAGGGTTACCATTACGGGAAGGTCAGATACTTCCTTAGCTGCGATCATGGCTGCTCTGCATTCCTGAAGGCTCATCATGGTCTCAACTACGAGAAGGTCTGCGCCTGCCTCGTCTATAACTTTAATCTGTTCCTTATATACTTCTATAAGTTCTTCAAAAGAAAGGTCACCTACAGGCTGAAGCTGGCGGCCTGTCATTGTGATGTCTCCTGCAACGAGGGCTTTACCCTCAACTGCTTCTTTTGATAGTTTAATTAAATCTGTATTCATCTGGACCAGCTTATCTTCAAGTCCGTATTCTTTTAACTTAATTCTTGATGCGGTGAATGTTGGTGCGTAGACTATGTTACTTCCTGCATTTGCATATCTTCTTTGCAGATCTATCATGACATCTGGGTGGTTAAGGATCCACTCCTCGGGGCAGACGCCTGCGGGCATTCCTGCTTTCATTAGGTTGGTGCCGGTGGCACCGTCTAGAAAAATGGGGTGATTTTCTTTGAATAAATCTTCGAACTGTTGCCTAGTCAAAAAGAGCCTCCAATCAAAAAACGCATAGCACTTTACTACGTTAATTTACGATATTTGTATTATCCTATCACAAGCACCTGCAAACTACAACATTTTATTCGCGAGGCATGGATAGGGACTTCGCCTCCTGAATTGTAAGTTATCGATTCCCTCGCAGCGGTTCATATGCTTTAATTCTATCTATCGTCAACTTCTATTGACAGATTAATTTGTATTTGATGATCTCGTAGTTTATGTTAAGATGTGTTGCCCTTTTTAGGCTTGAGTATTAGAATATGAGGAGGTTGAAATAAAAAATATATTAAAAACACGCAAGGGGACAATTGACTTGAAAAATATTAATAGAATAATAACTATGTTTTTAGTAACATCAATGCTTATGATAAGTCTTTGTGCTTGTAGCAAGGGCAACAGTGAGCTTGAGGCTTATAAGACTAGTATGGAGACTTTTTTTACTGAGGTAGCTTCATGTAATGATGCTATGAACAGTATTGATCCTAATGCTGATGATGCACCTGCTCAGCTTCTTTCTTATATTGATAAGCTTAATGCAAGTTTTACTACTATGGCAGGTTTAGAAGTGCCTGGTGAATTCAAGGCTGCTGAGGCGCTTGCTGATGAAGCTGCAGATTATATGAATAAGGCAGCTATCTCCTATCATGAAGCTTATGATGGTGAGTTCAATGCAGATGCCGAGTCAACTGCAAGTCAGTACTACGAGCGTGCATTTATAAGAGTTCAGTATATTGTTTCAATTCTTCACGGAGAGATTCCTGAGGGTGAAGGTGTAACAGTAACTACTCAGGAAGCAGGTCAGATCGATCCTATTGAAGAAGGAACAACTGAACAACAACAATAATAAACAGCAACAAAAATAGTGACAGAAAAGCGAGCAGCTTATGATAACTGCTCGCTTTTTTATCCAATAATTTTATTTTATTTAACTGCTCGCCTTAGTCAAGTCCGCTGATTCGCTTGTTAGTAGCTTTAAGTCTTGTAAGAGCTCTTGCCATGGCAGCCTGGGACATTTTGTATTCAGCAATGGAATTCTTCTGACGCATGCGCTCTCTTGCTATTTCAAGAGATTCCTGAGCTCTGCGAATGTCGATGTCTTCCGGTCTTTCCATGGTATCGGCAAGGACGAGGCATCTGTTATTGGCGAACTGAACAGCGCCGTTACCGCATACGCCTGTGACTACTTCGCCGTCAGGTTTTCTGATCTTGATCTCTCCGGCGTAGATGGCAACCCACATTTCCTCATGATGAGACTGGATGCACAGTTCGCCGTCGCTACAAGGCAGGGTGATGCTGGCAGCTCTTCCGTCAAAAAATATTCCGTTTATTGACATGACCTGAAGGCCAAATGTATTAACATTTGCCATAAACTACTCCTGGTAAATATCGTCTTAATCTGTTTGACATTTATTCTGACAGACTTAAAACTTTTGTATTAGCATCTTGTCATAAGAATCTGAAACAGCTAAGACTATATATCTATTACATTCTTTTTATTCAAGTGATTTAGCTTTCTCTACTACGTCGTCGATCTTACCAACGTTGAAGAATGCTACTTCCGGATACTGATCCATTTCGCCGCCAACGATAGCTTCAAAGCCTTTGATAGTATCTTCGAGAGTTACGTACTTACCTGGAACACCTGTAAACTGCTCAGCTACGTGGAATGGCTGTGACAGGAATCTTTGGATCTTACGTGCTCTATATACTGTCTGCTTATCATCTTCGCCAAGTTCTTCCATACCGAGGATTGCGATGATGTCCTGAAGCTCTTTATACTTCTGAAGCATCTCAGTTACTTTTCTTGCTATGTTGTAATGTCTTTCTCCAACGATATCTGCTTCAAGGATTCGGCTTGAAGATTCAAGAGGATCAACAGCGGGGTAGATACCCTGTTCTACGATCTTACGTGACAGAACGGTCTGGGCATCAAGGTGTGCGAAGGTTGTCGCAGGAGCGGGGTCAGTAAGGTCATCCGCAGGTACGTATACGGCCTGAACAGATGTAACTGAACCTGTCTTGGTTGATGCAATTCTCTCCTGAAGAGAACCAAGGTCTGTAGCCAGT
>CAMVNV010000124.1 GCA_947168935.1 uncultured Butyrivibrio sp.
CTTACGATCAAGGATCATTTCCATGTTACCAGTTCCCTTGAACTCTTCGTATACAACGTCGTCCATCTTGGAACCTGTTTCGATAAGAGCTGTAGCAAGGATTGTAAGGCTTCCGCCTTCACGCATGTTACGAGCTGCGCCGAAGAATCTCTTAGGCATATGAAGAGCTGCCGGGTCAAGACCACCTGAAAGGGTACGTCCTGATGGAGGAACAACCTGGTTGTATGCACGTGTAAGTCTTGTGATGGAGTCGATGAGGATAGTAACATCCTTTCTGTGCTCAACAAGACGTCTTGCATGCTCGATAGTCATCTCAGCTACACGTGTGTGATGCTCAGGAAGCTCATCAAATGTAGAATAGATAACTTCAACGTTAGGTCCTTCGATTGACTCTTTAATATCTGTAACTTCCTCAGGTCTTTCATCAATAAGAAGGATGATGATGTGCATGTCAGGGAAGTTTCTCTTGATTGACTTTGCAACATCCTTAAGAAGTGTTGTCTTACCTGCTTTTGGAGGAGATACGATCATTCCACGCTGACCTTTACCGATAGGATCGATAAGGTCCATGATTCTCATAGAAACCGGCGCGCCAGGATATTCAAGACCAAGCTTCTGGTCAGGGAAAATAGGTGTCATCTTCTGGAAGGAGTATCTTTTGATAGATTCTTCCGGTGTATAACCGTTGATAGTGTCAAGCTGAACTAAAGCAGCAAACTTATCATTAAGGCTCTTTCTTGCTGCAAAGCCTGCAAGAATATCACCAGTTCTAAGACCATACTTGCGGATCATTGCCGGAGCGATATAGATATCGCTTTCTCCGGGAAGATAGTTTTCACTTCTGATGAAACCAAATCCATCAGACATGATCTCGATGATACCGCCTACTGGCATTGGCTCTGAAATAAACTCTGCTTCCTTTGGAGCTTCTGCTTCGATGGTAGGAGCTTCTTTTTTAGGAGCCTGCTTACGGAAATCCTGAGAAGGCTTTGTCTTGCGCTGATCTCCCTGTGCCGGAGCCTTACGCTGTTCTGGCTGTGATGCGTTGCCTGTCACCTGGATTATGTGACGGGACTTACGTGGCTGATCTTTCTTTTCAGGCTTTTTAGATCCCCTGGAATCAGATTCAGCTTTGGTTTCGGACTCTTTGTTTGAATCAGTTTCTTTTTTGGGTGCTGATTCTTTTTTTGAATCTGCATCATTTTTTGAATCTGCATCATTTTTTGAATCGTTGTTTTTCTTAGCTGTTGTAGCTTTTTTTGCTACAGTTTCATTCTTTGCTGCAGGAGCTTTTTTTGCTTCTGAGGCCTTTTCCTGCTCATCAAGCTCGCAAAGGCTGTCGATAAGTTCAGCTTTCTTAATGCCTGTTACTCTCTTGATGCCTCGAGCTTTCGCAATGTCTTTTAAAGAAGATAGACTTAGCGTTTCGTATTTTTCTCTCATAAAAAAACCCTTTTAGTATATAAAATTAATAGTTATCAGTAAGTTTACTTACGAATAAGCATTTTTTCTTGTATTCGTACAAAGGGGAATCTCGCCGAATTGGCATGAATTTCTTTGCATGAAATAAAATAGCAAAATAAAACGGTGATGTCAAGCATCACCGTCTTTTTTTATTGTCATTATAAAAGATAAGTGCCTGAAAATCAGCATTTGTGCGATGGAAAGCCGCTTTGAAAACGAGTATTAATCAAGCTTTGAATAATCAAAAGAAAGAATATTATCTATCATCAAAGCATAGCTTTTATTAGTTGTAAGATTTTTTGCATCTGCTATTCCGACAAGATTACCTTTCATGTCGATAACAGCTGTTCCGCTCATTCCATCCTGAAGTGCAAGTGTTGCTGTAAGATATATGGAAGCATCCTTGTTTTCAGGTATTGAATCATTGATCTTGAGAAGTGTCATAGGTGTGACAAGATCTTTGCCGGTATGCTTATAGTTGGTCGCAATTCCAAGTAGCTGAGCCCCTTCCGGAATCTGTGAGTATATGCCGGGGTTAACAGATATCTCTCTAAGTCTTGTCAGGATCCTCATAGGAATATAGCTGGTACTAAGTCTGAAAAGACATATCTCGTTTTCGCTTGAGAGTCTTGTGTAGTTGATGGCGTTATTAAAGGTGATACGTGTTCCGTCATAGAGCCAGAGTTCGTTGTTGCCTTCCCTCATACGATCCAGAACATGAGCTACGGAGATGAAATAAATATAATCCGGAGTTATATCATAGATCACACCTGATCCGGACCATCCATTTGGAGAGTCTTCGGAATCTGCGTGGAAAAGCTCTATGAGAGAAGGCTTTACAAGCTGCTGAGCCAGGTTGAAGTTCTCTGAAGAGAGCGGCTTGTAGTTAAAGTATCCGGTCTTGCAGAGGGTTTCCAGTGATGACTCAGACGTATAGTTATCAACTGTTGCAGTTGAAGTTTCAAGTGATGATGCGAAGGTATCATCTGCAAATGCTACAGATTCAGCAAACGTAAGGACGCTTGCCTCATCATAGATATCATCGGGCATCATATATGTCAGAAGAATACCTGCATAGCTTGATGAATGGGACAGCACCATAAGATAACCACTGTATTTGCGACCTTCAATGATCTCTGTAACTTTTGCTCTTAGAAGTTTGCTAAGCCCATCTTCAGAAGTAAAGTATTCGATCTGATCTGACGTGAAGTACTGCGATGGAGTCAGAAAAGAAGAGAATGAATCAAGGTTATATAATGACGGGTCCTGAACAAGCTGAGCTTCAGAAATGCTCATAATATACGCACTGTCATTACCTTCTATCATTACTGCATCTGATGTTGCTCCAAAACTTCCGACAAAATCTTCACTCCCATAAAAAGAAAAGCAGAGGGAATGTCCATTGTTCATCTTAACATTGGCTATGTGGTAAGAGGCCTGACCATTTGCATAGGTCTGAAGCCCCATAAGAGCATTGGAATAACCCTGTGCATAATATGTTGAATATGTATGTGCGGAATTTATATCCGGATCTTGGGAAGATGCAAAAACATCATAAGTTCCAGATGTAGAAGTTGTTTTAGTGTTATTGCCTGCATAAGCAGTTAATGTAGCTGGTGTATGGAAAAAAGTTGATAGAACACAAACTGTAATGACAGGAACAAGCAAGCCTCTTTTCATATTACTACCCCTTTCTAGAATGCCGCTGACACAACGATTGTTTCCCTTCAGCGGGCATATAAAATATCGGCCATGCGTGGTAGTGGGTGAATAGAAAAAAATCTACAAAATAAAAAATATTATTTGTACTTTTTTCTCTATTGACTTTGTATGTCTATTTTATCATATTAAGCATCCATGAACCATATGATAAATTGAAAAGATGCAAACGAGATTTAGTCTATCTGTTGGCCAAAAAAGATAAGAAACTTTGCATGAAATCTGGAATTTTTGAAAATAATTTTTTCCAAAAAGAAAAAAGGGTTTTCTAAAAAGAAAACCCTGCAGATGGGAGGGCTGCAGGGTTAAAAGAGGACTATGGAAGGAAAGGGTTATTTGGGGGAGGAGTCCTTCCATTGCTACTACATATATCGACACCTCTTTATAAAAATTAACCCCAAAATAACAAAAAAAATTAATTTTTTTTCTTACGTGCCTTAAGGCGCTTGATTTCTTCTTTTTCAGTTTCAAAGACGGTTTTACGCCTTACAGGAAGCTGATCAAGGTATTCGTCCAGGTGCTTCATCCGCCATATAGCGCTGCCTTCAAGAGACGGGATATCGTGAGCCGACTGCAGGATTGTCACATAGGTCGGCAGATTAACTCCGCAGCGGTACAGGAATTCGATCCAGTGATTTATTTCTGGCGGAAGAGCCGGAAACCTTGTATCTGTCTGAAATCTCATGTCACCGGTAAGCTGTATGCAGCTTGCTGATGAGCAGATAGTTGTAAGTTCGTCTATTGTAAGGTAATTAAGCTCGGATTTATTGTATTTTCCCAAAAGAGCTTTAATGATATGTCCGTCATAGATATTGTCGGCCTGTTCTATATAAGACCAGTCAAGAAGATACAGGCTGTGGAAGTTTACAGGGAATTCATTGATGCTTATCTCTTCAACCATGGTTCCATCGTCTGTGACAAGGATGGTCCTTCCGCAGGAAGGGCAGGTTGTCTCTCCAACGAAGCCTTTTCTGGAACCCTTATTTATATAAAAGTGGGGAAAAAAGTACCCGCATCCATCGCAGTAGAGCGGGAAAAGGGTGATATCAAGCTCCATGGAAAGCTGACCATCTTTTTTTATAAGCTGAATTCTGTTTGGGAATCTCCCCCGAGTCCCTGGAATGTAAAAATCAAGTGCCATATGATCGAATAGTCTCCTCGTCAGGATGTCTAGTCTTATCATCATATAGATGATTAATGTACATTGTATCATATTAGATAAAACAGTACCATCACGGGAGGTGCATGCGTGGGAATATGTTGTTTACAATTTTGTAATGAATTTTAGGGCAAACTAATGTAAAATAGATAAAGAGGGTGAAAAAATACAGGGAGATTATACAAATTGGGGACAGACAACAGAGATAAAGTTCATATTAATTCTAAAAATAGAAATCGATATGCTGATGAGTCTTTTCTCAAAGATGAAATAGCTTCTATCATGAGATATGAAGCAGATGATGACGATGATGAGATCGATGAAGAAGAGTTAAGACTTGAAGAAGAGCATTTTAGAGAATATCAGGCAAGGATAACTAAAAGAATAAATGAAATGAAGGCAGAACACGAAAAAAAGGTTTTTCGGCATAATATGATCAAAGCCGGAACCGCTATTGTGGCTGTAACTGCAGCTGGCGTGTTTGCTTTTAGTTACCTTGGCTCACATTTTTTTAAGGCCAGATCTGTTGATGAAGCGGCTGCGGCAGAGTGTTCAACTGCTCAGACACAGATTGCAACTGAAGAAGAAAAAAATGAAGCAGCATCTAATGTTGCCTCCACAGAGTGTTCTACAGAGGAAGATAAGTATGTAGCGATTGAGACTCCTTCTACGAAGACATTTGGAGATGACATTGTCAGTAGTTACGGTATTTTAATGAATGCCGATTCTCTTGAGATCGTATCTGAGAGAAATGCTTATGCTAAGATGTATCCTGCATCAATGACCAAAGTCCTCACCCTCCTGGTCGCTGCAGAAAATCTTACACCTGAGCAGCTTGAAGATACATTTGAGATCACTATAGAGATAACAGATTTTAGCTACTCTCACGACTGCAGTGCTGCTGGATTTGATGTTGGTGAAGATGTTAAGGTCAAAGACCTTTTATATGCGCTAATCCTTCCTTCAGGAGCGGATGGAGCTCTTGGACTTGCTTATTATATTGCCGGTTCACAGGAAGCATTTGTGGATATGATGAATGATAAGCTTGAGAATCTGGGACTTTCCGATACAGCGCACTTTACTAATTGTATAGGTATTTACGATGATGATCATTACTGTACTGCTTATGACATGGCGATCATAATGCGTGCAGCTATGGATAATGAGCTTTGCAGAGAGATTTTATCTACACATTATTATGTAACAGGTGCTACAGAAGAGCATCCTGAAGGAATTGAACTTTCAAACTGGTTTCTTCGCAGAATAGAAGACAATGATGAAGGAATAAATGTAGTCTGTGGTAAGACAGGCTATGTAATACAGTCAGGAAGCTGCGCAGTAAGCTATGCAGAAAGTGAAAACGGAGATTCCTATATTCTTTGTACAGGGAATTCTTCAAGTTCCTGGCAGTGTATAGGCGATCAGACTATTCTGTATGCTGATGCTATGAAGAATGACAAAGATACAGGTTATTCCGTTTCAGCAGCGGAGTCGAATTCAGGAGGAATAGATGAAGAGTGACAACTTGGTCTGTTTTTATCGTGAGAACGATGCTTATGGAGAACTAAGTAATTGGATCAATTCGCCTTTTAAGTATGCGGGCATTCAATATCAGTCATCACTTCAATTTATTATGCTACACAAAGTCATGATGTTCGGTCAGCGTCAGATTGGCCAGAAGATCATGCAGGAGACCTCGCCTGAAGAGATCAAGAAGCTTGCTACTAAATTCGAGGGTTACAGGGATATGCAGTGGGACGTTACCTGTGAGGGCGTAGCTTATCGCGGTATCAGGGCTAAGTTTCAGCAGAATCCTAAATTGGCAGAGAAGCTTCTTTCTACAGGCAATAAGGTCATAGCCTTTTCATCTCCGCTTGATGAGATGTGGGGTACAGGAATATCACTTAGTCAGCCTGAAGCTGCCTATGATCCATCAAAGTGGAAGGGCAAGAACAGACTTGGCCGAGTTCTTATGGATGTAAGAACCTGGCTTCGACTTTCTATTATGGCTACAGGTGAGATACTTCCTTATATCGATATAAAAGACGGTACAACAATACCGGAATTTCGTATGACCCCTGGTGAACTTCAGATGATACCTGATTTTACCAGAGCGATTCAGACATATGTTTTATCGCTCCCTGATCAGCATGCTAAGGATACATGCCTTAGATCATTTGAAATGGGAAGGCTTGATGCCAATATAGCATCACTTCCAAGGGCGGGATTACTTGAAATGAAGCAGGAAGTCTTTGATAATGCAAGACTTAGAGCAATCATAGAGCAAAAAACTAGACCTGCGGGTGGCAACGCGCCATCTGAATAAAAAAACTAATATGGGGAGGCACAGCTTATGGTTACAGAAAAAAAGCGTGAGATCATTGAAAAGTATGAGGTTCTTCTTGATAAGGCTCTTAAAGAGGATCCTGAAGGCGGTCATGACAGTGCATATCATGATTTTAAAATAGAATGCAGCGATAATGGTTATGTTGGCGAGCTTCAGCAACAAATGTGGCAATCGATTGTTAAACGAGTAGGTATAAATAACAGAAAGTGATTTTATAAGAGTATTAGGGCCACACAGAGGTAGATGATACCTCTTTGCGGCCCTTTAAAAATGCAATTCGATCAAAAAATGCATTCTGTCGTATAAAAAATGTATTTCGTCGCATCATTGTAGAAGATCTTAAAACGGATGGTAGTATATAAATATCTCCGGAACATAAATAATCTTCTACATGATATGTTAGAATAATCATAATACGTAGGGATAACCGGAGGGGACAGCATGAGAATTCAAAAGATCAGACTGATTTCGAAAAAGTTAGGCCAGTATTCATCAGCTTTAAGAGAGGAGTCAGAACAAAAGCTCACTATTTCGAATTCCGGACGACTGTGGTTCACAGCATATTCGGGAAGAGATGATGACGATCAGGATTATTCTGCTGTAAGAAAACTTGGGGCGAGTATTGGAAAAGAACTTGCCAGTGAGATACTCGAATATGTAAACGAAGTGTTTTACGGAAGAAAAGAAGGAAAATATATTTCAGACGAGCATGGCTCTTTTGAACTGATCATCACTGACACAAAGGGGAATAATTACGTATATGGTGGTGAGTTATCCAAAAGCGCAGACAGGATCATATCTAATCTGTCAGTAAAGCTCAGAGAACTTATTCCTATCGACAATCTTTTCCTTTTCGATGGCGGGGAATATCAAACAAGCGAGAAGACAACAGTCCGTTATTGCTACTGTAGTGTTGAACCAAAAGGGATGAGCACCAATTACTTCTATATCAGTGATTTTGGTCTTTTACAATCAGGTTCTTTTGTAGAGATTCCTTTTGGAAAAAAGAATACTATAATGAAAGGAACAGTCATCAGCAGTGATTACTTTGAAGGCGAGAATGTTCCTTTTGCTGTAGAGATTACCAAGCATATTATAAGAGAGATAAGTCAGGACGAGTTTGAAAACACGGACGAGCTTAATGAGAATCTCTCCAGAGAAGATCAGGACGATCTTGATGAAGTTGAAGACCTGATCGAGAATGAAAACTACGATGGAATGTACCAATGGGCATTTGAGCATCACGAACGCGACGATGTACAGCAGATCATGGCCAAAGTAGTCCAGTGTTATGAAGAATGTGTCAGACAGAACATGCCGGTTGCGGCACTGAATCTGGGAACATTATATTATGAAGGCCGCTATGTCAGACAGGATTACCAGAAAGCATTTGAGCTTTACAAGATAGCAGCCGATGCCGGGGAACCGCGCGCTATAAGCAATCTCGGTTATTGTTATTATTATGGAAGACATCAGGAAGTTGACTATGCCAAGGCATACGAGTATTTTCTTAAAGGGGCACTTCTTTTTGATGATGCAAATTGTCTTTTCAAACTTGGTGATATGTATCTTCAAGGATATCATGTTGAGAAGAATGAAAGATATGCATACCTTATGTATGAACGTGCCATGTTCGAATGCTATGGCGATGACGGAAGACCTGATCCGATAATACCGGACATCATGCAGAAGATGGGACAATGCTTCTTGTATGGAATCGGAATTTCACCGGATGTTCCTAAAGCACTAACACTGCTTAATAATGCCTTGACAGGCTTTTATTATAGAAAAAAAGATGATCCGAATGCAGTACAGCTGATAGCTGAAACAAAGAAATGCATCGAAGATGCAGAAAGGATATTGGATTCGGAGGAGTAAATTATAAGCGAGGGAAAGAGAATTATGTATTGTGGAAAATGCGGAAAGATTGTATCTGATTCAGCTAAGTTCTGCCCGTTTTGCGGAGAGCTGTTTGAAACTAAATCTGCAGGGGCTACAGAAACTAAGACTGGTGCAAGTACAGAGCAGTCTAACCCTGGAACATATCAGTCTCAGAATATGAATAATGCGCAGAGCTCATATCAGTCACAGAATTCATACCAGCCTCAGAGCTCATATCAGCAGCCTCAGAATATGTACCAGAATCAGGGTTATCAGCAGTACAATCCGCAGATGTCAAATGGCTATGGACAGCAGCCTCCAAAGAAGAAAAAAAGTCATAAGGGTCTTGTAATTGGTCTTGTCACAGTTATGGTACTTGGTGGCGTAGGCGCAGCAGGTGGATATGCATACTTGCAGAAGGCTCACGAGAAGGATTATCAGAAAGCTATAGAATCTGCTAAGGAAGCTTATGAAGCTAAGGATTATGAGAAGGCAGCAGAAAGCTATCAGAGCGCTCTTGATATTAAAGATGGAGATGAAGTAGCTAAAGCTGGTTTCAACGAAGCAAGTGCAATGATGAAGATTGATGATGCAACTGCTAAGCTTGCAGATCTTTCATCTTATGATGCTACTATCAGTTATACAATGAGCCTGAATGTTGATGATGCAACAGACGGAAGATCATATAAACTTACTCAGACTTCCGAAATGACAGCTTCAAATATTACTGATGAAGCAGGACATACAATAGCTTATGTTACTGGTGACCTTATCACATCTTCAGATGATAATGGTAACGAAACCAATCAGTCATATGAGATCTATGTTACTAAGAGTGGAAGCATAGAGACTAACTATTCATACACAGAGTCAACAGGATGGGGCGGACAGCTTTCAACTGGTGCTACAAGCGGCTCTTCAGTAATTTTGGGCGATATTGCTTCATTGTCATATTCTTATGATAAAGACAATGAAAATGAAGATTATTATGTATTTACAGCAGTGGATGTTAATGCTGAAAAGTGTTCTTTCCTTACAAACTTCTGCAGTATTACTGATAAAGCTACTGATGCCGGAAACCAGAAGATGAATGTTTCTCTTTTCCTGGATCGTGAAAGTGGAAAGATCGCTAAGATTGAAGTTTCTTATCCTAACCTTTCAATGTCAGAGGTTAACTCATATTACTGCAATTACAGTGGAAAGAGCCTTTCAATCTCACTTGAGACTATCGCTTATACTGTAAAAATCTCAGAATGGGATTCAGATGCATCCTTATCTATTCCTTCTGATGCAGTTGATGCTCTTTCCGTAGGTGGCGGCCTTCAGACAGCAGTAGCTTTTTCTACAGAGCCTACAGAGTATCTTGGTATTAATATGGTTGACACAACATTTAACGATGCAAGCTTCCAGATACCAGCATCATGGATGAAATATGATGCTACAAGCACACAGCAGGACTATGGTCTTAATAGTGATGGAACAGCACAGGTTAGTATCTATTATGTTGATAAGTCTAACTTTAACTCCAGATCAGACACAAAGAATATGGAAATCATTCTTGAAAGCTTTACAGAGGGCGTAGAGGTAACAGATCCTACTGATGTTAAGATTGATGGCGAAGACGCTATTCGCTTTGGAGTTACACAAAGTGGTTATGATGTTGCTGTTAACGGAGTAATATATGTTATTCCTTGCGGAGATGGATATATGATCGTACAGTATGTTATGTACAGTGGTGTTGAGAATATCTGGCAGAGCCAGTTCAACGCTTTCATCGATAGTATTGATTTATAATTTGAAAGAAATGCATTCTTGGATTTTGGTCTGAGAATGCATTTTCAGCAGAAAAGAGGAATTTAGATATGATTCAATTTCTTGCTGGGATATTTATTAAAGATCATAAAAACACAAATGATGCAAATGTGCGCCGGCAGTATGGGATACTGTGCGGCGCCTTTGGCGTTGTGCTTAATATTATCCTTGTTGTGATC
>CAMVNV010000125.1 GCA_947168935.1 uncultured Butyrivibrio sp.
AGCGAATGGATGCTTGCATACAAATTCATTTGCCGGTCGTAAGAACATGGAGCACGAAGTGCGGAATGTTCGTGTGCGAAATCGAGTAGGAGTCAGCCTACTCGATTACAATAAATGAGTGACACTAAATAGGTATAATTCAGTTATAACGATTCTCTCTATTTGAATAAAGCGCTACTGCTGATATTATCATAATTGTAAAAGCGCTGATACAAAAGGGATTACAACATTACACAAAGCAAATAGATGAGGACAATAACATGAATAGAGACATTTTTATAAGAAACCTTACTAAAGAAAAAATAGAGATGAGCCCCAAGGGCAGAAAAGCTGGTGAGCTTTCACCTGAAGAATTTGAGAAGTGCTATGAGAACTTTTTTGACATGATCTTCGAGATCGCTGCTACTGATGTATCTGCAGTGGAAGGCTACGGAGAATTTGATGAGAATAACAAGGCTCCATACAAAACACTGGAAGAGTTTATCCGTGCTGACATGGTAGAAGAACCTGAAGATGGTTATTGGAAGAACTGGAAGGAAATGTTCGGAACAACATTTCTTGAGGAAGACTACTACAACGAAATCGCAAATAAAGCTCTTAAGTATGTACCATTCTGTGAAGGCCAAAGATTCCTTGCAAACAACAATACCTTCGTTTGCAATATGATCGTAGGCGATGATGGAAAGACATACTGTGCAGATTGGGGAAGAGCCGGAATCATGGATTTCATGATGGACTTTGCAATACTTGATCTTAACAAGCCATATCTCCTGGTACCGGAAAAGCTCTATGAGTATGCTAAGAAAAAGAATATAAAGATTGATAATTTCAAAGAGCGTTTCTTATGCATGGCATATTACAAGGGAATCGTTACACTTAGATGGCACGCATCAATTGATGACCTTGAATCATGCGAGTCAATCGTTAAATCCCTTAATGCCTTAGAAGGACGCATGGCAAAACTATAAGAAAAGCGTGGAAGATACCCAATGAAATATGAAAACGCCAAGAATATACTTCCTGAAAAACTATTAAAAGAAGTTCAGAAGTATGCAGAAGGAAAAGTGATATATATCCCTAAACAGGAATCTGCCAAGGGTTGGGGTGAAGCATCCGGCTATCGTGACAGGCTGAATAAGCGCAACGCCATGATATGCAATCGCTATTCTGCCGGTCACTCTATCATGGAAATAGCGGAAGAGTTCTACCTTTCACCAGAAACTATCAAGAAACTTGTTTATGGTAAAAAGGTGAATCTACCCATGTTTTCACCCACTATCACTTCAGCAGAGAATTATGCATCACAGGGCCTTGGAGAAGAATGGGTACGGACTTATCTTAGCTCGATGGATGAAGATGTTCCTGACTATTCAGAATACTTTATGTCAGAACTTGTCAGGATTCCACTGCGGCTCATCAGTAAAGATACGGATGAGCCGGTGGATTCCGGTGCTGAGGATTTTTCGGATCTCCCACTGATAGTCATTTATGAGAATCATACATTTTCTGTGCCTTATCAGCAGGAATATTTGAAATTTCTAAAACAGGAAAAAAGAAACGCTCATTACGCTTTTGTATTTGCTAGGAATGAGGAATACGGATTCTTCTGGAATAACTTTGGAAAAAACTTTCAGAGACAGATGCGGAACTCTTAACCATTTTCGGTTAAGAGTTTTTTCGCAATTTTGATCAGAAATAAAGATGAGATTGTTTTATATGTGAGAAGTTTCAGAAAATCGCAATACAAAAGGCGGAATGAGAACATTAAACTCATTCCGCCTTTTGACATTTATATGCGCCATATAATCGCGCGTTTATTTATATATGATAAGACTTCAGCAAACAATAGAATTATTCAGCTGCCAGCTGGAAGAAATTCATCTTCTGGTTAAGTGAATCTGCAAGATCCTTAAGGTCTGATGCTGAGTTACTGATAAGTGCAAATGTAGCATTGAGTTCTTCCATAGAAGCATTGGTCTCTTCTGTAGATGCTGCGTTCTGCTGTGATATAGCAGAAAGCTCTGCAATAAGGTCAATAAGCTGAGCCTTGGAAGAATTGAGCATATTAACCTTATCAGAAATTGTCTGGGTGTTCTGCTCTACGCTGTTTACTCCTGTTACAACGCCGTCCATATCAGACTTGGTGCTTGTAAGCTGGGAGCTTTGCTCATTGAAGGCTGCATTTAGTTCTTCTATTATTTCCATACTCTTAGTAGAGCCAGATACGAGATCTTCTACTATCTCATTGATAGTTGTAGCAGCTGTACTTGACTGCTGGGCAAGGAGACCTATCTCATTAGCAACTACACCGAAGCCCTTACCATAGTCACCGGCTCTTGCAGCTTCGATAGAAGCATTAAGTGACAATAGGTTAGTCTGGCTTGATATCTCAGTGATAGAGTGAGATGCATCAGCAATCTTCTTAACAGCGTTGTTGGTAGCTTTGATCTGAGCGTCGATATCCATCATTGAAGCCATAACAGTCTTGTTCTGTTCCATAAGGCCGTCAAGGGCTTCTACTGTTCTCTTGGCAGCAGTGAGCATCTGAGTTGTAGCACTTGAAAGGTCTTCTACGCTTACGCCGATCTCATCAATGCTATCACCCATCTCGTTAGTATTAGTAGCAGATGTCTCTACACTTTCAGCCTGAGATACAGCACCTTTACTGATATCACCTACAGCTTCTGCAACCTGAGTTGATACATGAGAAGCTGTCTGAGCGGATGTTGAGAGGTTATCGCCTGATTTTGTAACTTCTCCGGAGAGAGTAAGTGTTGCTGAGATGACTTCGTTGAGCTTATTCTTAAGAGTATCTGCACTTCTAACTATGTCACCAAACTCATCTTTGCGATTTATGTTTTTGTCCTCAAATGAGGCAGATAAATCGCCTTTACCAAGCTTTTCAAGGCCGTTTACGACATCTTTGACTATTTTCTTGGATACAAGCAGCATAGTTAAGCCAATAGCAAAGCTTGCTAAAAGGATTATTCCACTTATTATACTCATTCTTCTGGCTGCAGAAGCTATACTGGCAGCTACATCATCTGTAGATCTTCCTGCAAAGATCATTCCAACTACTGATCCGTCAGAGTTTCTGATAGGAAGATAATATGCATACCAGCTGTTGCCACCAATCTCAAGATCTGTAGAAAGGTATTCGCTGCCGCCGCTTATAACAGTGCTGGTTACTGCTTCAGAAGCAGTGGTACCTTCCATACGAAGGCCTGTATCTGAATCAGTCAGAGTTGTTATTTTTCTGACATTTTGGAAGAATACTGTATAAGATATGCCGGTTTTTTCGCTAAGTGAATCCAGCTGGTTTTGGAAGATGTCATGAATGGCTACATCGCCCTTCATAAGGTCGTTGTCAGAATTAAGTGACCAGTCGCCTTGCCATTGACCTGCCATTTCAGATACTTGAAGTGCAGATATATGCAGCTCCTCGGCAAAAGAGTCATAGTATGCCTTCTCGACCATAGACACTCCTACGGCAGTAATTATAATAGACATAGCAATCAGCATAAGGAGTGCTGCGCCGCACAATTTTCCAATAAAAGACAATTTAGATTTCTTCATTTGTAACCTCATTCATAAAAATAAGCACGAAGGACCAATGTCTACGTGCTAAAATGTCTGAAAGTGATCACGATTTCAGATTCATTATAAATGCAACTGGCTGACATTTTAAAGTCCCTGTAGTTTTGCGTCACAGACTTTCGTCTGCTTTGCCTTTGTTTTTGTTTTTCGTTAACACACAAAACGGAATTATACACATTGGGTTATGTGATTACAATATAAATAATCGACAAAAAGGATACGGGTAATTGGTAATGCGTTTGGAAAAAATAGATAAAAGCGTTTTGATACACTATATAACATAAATGCAAACAGGTTGAAAACAAGGATTTCTAAATATATTAAGGAACTCATGTTATAATATGGCGTAAGGTTTTTTGATGTAAATAGACTAAAATACGAGGTTAACCATGGATTTTAATAATGTACCAACTCCCTCTTATATAATTGATGAAAAGAAATTAAAGGATAATCTGACAATTCTTAAGGATGTTAGAGAAAAAGCAGGATGTCACATCCTTCTTGCGCAGAAAGCTTTTTCTGCATTTTGTGAATATCCTCTTATAAAAGAGTATTTATCTGGCGCTACTGCAAGTGGCCTTTTTGAAGCAAGACTGGGACACGAAGAAATGGGGCTTGAGAATCACGTTTTTTCACCTGCATATAAACCTGATGAAATAGAAGAGATAGCAGATATATGTGATCATGTTATCTTTAACTCTTTTGCTCAGCTTGGTAAATATGGAAAGATCGTAGCTGATATCCATAAAGATCAAGAAAGTAGATCTAAAAGCGCTAATGAGCCTTCATATACTGGAATAGGCCTTCGCATAAACCCCGAGTGTTCAACTCAGGAAGATGCCATCTACGATCCTTGCGCGAAAGGATCAAGACTTGGAATCACACTTTCAGCATTTGAAAAAGGCCTTGAGGAGTACGGAGACGTATTTAAATATGTTGACGGACTTCATTTCCATACCCTTTGCGAGCAGAACAGCGACGACCTTGAGACTACGCTTAAGGCTGTAGAAGAGAAGTTTGGTAAGTACTTATCGCTTCCTCAGATCAAGTGGCTTAACATGGGCGGTGGCCACCACATAACCCGCGCGGATTATGATAGAGACAGGCTTATAAAGAACGTAAAAAGGATCAAAGAAAAATATAATGTTGAAGTGTACCTTGAGCCTGGTGAAGCTATAGCTTTAAATGCAGGCTACCTTGTTACAGAGGTCCTTGATATTGTTGATAATGATCTTAAGATCCTTGTTTTAGATGCGTCTGCAGCCTGCCATATGCCAGACGTCCTTGAGATGCCTTATCGTCCGCCGCTCAGAGATTCAGGTAAGCCGGATGAAAAGAAATACACCTACAGGCTCTCTTCCTGCACTTGCCTTGCCGGTGATATTATAGGCGATTACTCTTTTGACAAAGAGATTCATGTTGGGGACAGGCTCGTATTTGAGGATATGGCCATCTATTCCATGGTCAAGAACAACACCTTCAACGGCATGTGCCTTCCTTCAATATGCGCGATGGACGAAGCAGGAGACGTAAGACTTATCAAGAAGTTTGGCTATGAAGATTTTAAAATGAGGCTTTCATAATAACAGTAGATGAGAGCTGTTTTAAAGTTTTCTGGCAATAGATAAGCAGATACAGTAGAGGATAGTTTATAAATGAAGACTTTGAATATACCACAGTTCGACCTTGAACAGATCGCTGATAGCGGACAGTGCTTTAGGTGGAACAGGTTATCACCTTATAAATACAGGATAATAGCTTTTGGAAAGGCCCTTGGAATTGAGCAGGATATTGATACAGGGCATATTTCCATGGACTGCTCTGAGGAAGACTTTGAAAATATCTGGAAAGACTATTTTGATCTTAACACTGATTACGGCAAAATAATCGAAAGGATTCCTGAGGATGACACCTATCTAAAAGGTGCCGCCAGCATCTGCGACGGAATCCGCATTATAAAGCAGGACCCCTGGGAGACCCTTATTACTTTTATTATTTCTCAGAGAAAAAATATACCTGCGATTAAAGCATCTGTAGAAAAGATATGCAAGGCAGCAGGAAACGTGATAGGAGAAGCTGATGGAGAAAAGCTCTATGCATTCCCGACTCCCGCTCAGCTTTCAGCTTTATCTATGGATGACCTTAACGCCTGCAGTCTTGGTTACCGCGCTCAGTATATATATAAGGCAGCTCATGCCGTGGCAGACGGGGCAGTAGATCTTGAAAAGTGGAAAGAGTTTAGCGATAAAGAGCTTTTTGACAGTCTGTGTTCCTTATACGGAGTTGGAATAAAGGTTGCTAACTGCACAATGCTCTTTGGTTTCCACAGAATGGATTCATTCCCGATAGATGTGTGGATGAATAAGATAAGGGATAAGTATTATCCAAACGACTTTCCGATAGAAGCATATCGTCCCTATGGAGGAGTAATGCAGCAGTATATGTTTGCATATGAAAGAAGTATGACTTCTTGATTGGTACGGCGGAGTTCATGATCCTGAGCTTCTTTCGGCCAACATAGATAAGATGTCCAAGGAGTTTGACAGGGGCGTAATGATAACAGAAGTTGGGGGCGAGCAGGATGATGAAGAAAGCTCTTATCAGATAGTTAAGGATACTGTTATAGCTACAAGAAATATCCCTGAAAACAGAGGCCGAGGCGTATACTACTGGGAGCCTGAAGCCTGCAAAGAGATCCTTCCGGATGGATACATACTCTGCGCAACAAATCTTACAGGCAACCATGAACTTAGATTTAATAAGGCGCTTGATTCCTATAAAGAAATTGGAGTACTTACTCATTAAATAAAAAACACGCATCACTGCGTGTTTTTTTATATATTATTATTTAGGATAAGTATTAATTCGATCATAAATAAAGTTCCGGGCGTCTGTCTCTGAAAACTCCCCAGCTCATTCTCATCTCATAAAGTTCATCAAGATCAAAAGTTGCAGTAAGAACTTCTTCCTTATCTCTTGATCCGTCAGCTACAATGGCGCCTGTTCCATCTGTAATGAAGGATGAACCATAGAACTTAAGAGAAGAGGACTGATTATTATTTTCAAGGCAAGGTGATACGGATTCTGTTCCGATACGGTTAGCTGCAGCAACCGGCATAAGGTTAGATCCTGAATGACCCTGCATGCAGCGGCGCCAGTGAGGCATTGAATCAGTATCAAGAACAGGCTCTGAGCCAATAGCTGTAGGATACAGAAGAATTTCAGCCCCAAGAAGGGCCATGCTTCTTGCTGCTTCCGGGAACCACTGATCCCAGCAGATGCCTACACCTATTTTGCCAAATTTAGTATTCCATACCTTAAATCCGGTGTTCCCTGGTGTGAAGTAGAACTTCTCCTGATAGAAATGATCATCCGGGATATGAGTCTTTCTGTATACTCCAAGAACGCTTCCGTCAGCATCTATCATAGCGATAGTGTTATAAAGAACTGTTACGTCCTTTTCATAAAAGCTTATTGGCATGACGATATTAAGCTCAGCCGCAACCTTTTTAAAATGGTTAACTGCAGGATTTTCTGAAAGGGGCGTTGCATATTCATAGTAATCGTATCTGCGCTCCTGACAAAAATATGGACGCTCGAAAAGCTCAGGAAGAAGGACTACGTTAGCACCTTTCTTTGCAGCTTCTCGAACCAGCTTATCTGCTTTTGCGATATTTTCATTAACGTCAGAGCTCATCTGCATCTGACATGTAGCGATAGTGATCTTTCTCATTTTGATAGCCCTCTACTTAATTTTCCGGAATCTGCTGTGTTATGCAGTGGATGTTGCCACCACCTACAATTATCTGCCTTGCTGGAATTCCAACTATCTCTCTGTCTGGGAAAAGAGCTTTAAGCTTTTTAACAGCTGCGCCGTCGTTTGCATCTCCAAACTGGGGAACAAGAACAGCTCCGTTACAGATATAGAAATTTACATAGCTTGCTGCAAGTCTTTCTCCAACTTCTCTTACGTCTTCGCCCTCTGCAAACTCGTATCCTTCAAGCTCTTCTTCCTTAATACATACAGGCTCTTTAGGGATCATGAGCTTATGGATCTTTAGCTTCCTTCCCTTTGCATCCTTGGTACTGATAAGTACCTGAAGGTCTGCTGCGCTCATCTTGTACTGAGGATCATTAGTGTCATTGGTCCAGGCAAGGACAACTTCCCCTGGCTTAACGAAGGCACATACATTATCTACGTGCTCGTTGGTTTCGTCATTATAGATTCCGTAAGGGATCCAGATAACCTTTTTGGCTCCAAGCATGTTGCAAAGTCTGTCTGTTATCTTTTCTTTAGAAAGCTTGGGATTACGGCCCTTACTAAGAAGACAGCTTTCAGTAACGATCACGGTTCCCTCACCATCTGAATGAATAGCGCCTCCTTCAAGGACGAAGTCCTGAGCATTATATACATCTGTTTCTAGGCATTCGCATATCTTGGAAGCAGCTTCATTATCCTTTTCATAGTCAGGATAGAGGCCATCGATCTCGCCTCCCCAGGCGTTGAACTTCCAGTCGATACCTCGTATGCTGCCTCTTTTGTTAGTAACAAAAGTTGGGCCCACATCCCTTGCCCAGCTGTCATCAGTAGGGATCACAAGGACATGAATATTGGAAGAATTTGTGCTCTTGCCTATAGTCTGACCATTCTCAACATCTATAATGTCAGCACCAAGCGCTTTGGCAGCATCCTCTGCATGATCCTTATCAGCAAGCATGTACATGACTTCATGCTTTGCGATCTCTTTAGCTATTTGGGCGAAGACTTTCTGGGCTTCGACTCCGCCATAAGGCCAGGAACCAGGTCTTACCGGCCATATCATTACTGTTCCTTTATGCTTTTCAAATTCGCCTGGCATATGAAAACCATCTGCCTTAGGCATGGTATTTAACTTCTTGATCATTTATTCCTCGCTTAACAGTGAAATAGAATTGTTAAATGATATAGATCATTTTCACAATTCTATTACAGGTTTAAATACTATGTATCACTATAAAAAATATAGCAAATTTTTAGTTCTTAATCCATGATGCATGTAAAGTTACATTCGGAAATACTGTTTCGTAAACGGTGGTCTTGCTTCCTTCGTTGGTTGTGATGTAGATCTTACCGGTTGAAGGATCGATACTGATATCTTCAACCTCTTTTGACACATCTATAGACCATGTTCCAGCGTACTCACCTGACATGGTGAAGACATTGACCTTCTGGTTACCCTTCCAGTTGTATGCATCAAAGCAGGCAGTCAGAGCGTAAATGAAGTTGCCATCAACTGTCATACCCTGGATACAGTAGCCCTGCTGGTAGCTGCTACTTACATCCTTCCAGCCTGCAATCTCAAAATTGTAATTTACAAGGTAAAAGCAGGCTTTACCGGAATCACTCTTACCCATAACATAATATGCTCCGTTATAGTAAGCTATGGCGTAAACATTACTTACACCTTCAATGTGGTGAGTTGTGACATAGTTAAGATTAGAATCAACTTCCATGATATCAGAAGCATATCCAGGGCGTGTTCCGCCTTCTGCGATATAGATATGTCCGTTATCGGGGTTATAACACATGGCATTACCATGATCAAACCAGAGATTGTGAACGGTTGCTACTGTCTTACCTGTAGTAAGGTCGTATTTAACCAGGTTGGTCTCATAATGGGACAGGTCGCCTGCGTAGTAGCTCGTATCATTGATTGAAGCAGCAAATACTACGTACTTATGAGAGTTCTGAGTGAAAACAGTAGAACCCTGAACACTCTTGAAGGAATAGTTTGTATATACACTTGGCTTACCAGCGCTTATGGTCTTAAGCTTGGTAGAGCGCATGTTACATTTACGAAGATTTGAAACAGCCTGTCCGTCAGCATAAACGTTACCGCTGTTATCCACCCATCCTGCAAAAGTATAGCCATCCTTAACGAAAGCGTTGGGCCTAAGAGCAGTACTCTGGTCGTAACTTATAAGCTGGTCATTCATGCTACCGGATGTGGCACCGTTGCCGTCATAAGAGATCTTGAAGACCTGGGGCTCCCATGAAGCATAAAGCTTTAAGTTATCAACGCCTGTATACATAACAGAACCCTGGTCTGCATAGCCGACACCAGTTCCGTTACTGTCTGTATTCCAACCGCGGAAGCGGTAACCTGTTCTTGTGAATTTATTAGCCGGGAGAGTAGAAACAGAAGTGGTACTGAAAGCGGCAGAGCTCATCTCGCCTGATCCGCCATTGGCAATGAAAGTGACTTTGTAACTTCCTGCTGCATAAACTGTAGTGCTGTTTCCTGAAAAAAAGACTGCTATTATTATTACAGATAATATTGCGAAAATCCTTTTCATATCTGGTACCTCTTTGTGTAAAAAAATTCTAGTAAATGGGGTGAAACGTATAAATATTATAGCATATAAGGGGTGCTGATTCTTTAGTGCATATGGTAGAATTTTATAAGGAAAAAGCTTAAAAAGTACTGAAAAGATGTAACTTTTTTTAGAATTAATCTGCATAAAGAGATAGTGGTAAAAAATGTAATGAGGAATTTGTGGCAATGATAAGAGACATAAAATTTGAAGAAATATCAGATGGATTTATATATAAACCGGATGACCTTGTAAATGTAGGATGTAATGAATGTATGGGCTGCAGTGACTGCTGCAGGATAACCGGAGACTCCATAATCCTGGATCCCTACGACATTTATAACCTTTGTAAGGGACTTGGGAGAAGTTTTGAAGACATGATGGAAAAAGAGATAGAGATAAGAATGGTGGATAACCTCATCCTTCCAAATCTTATCACCTATGATGAAGATCATCCTGAAAAAGAGGAAAAGTGTGCCTTTTTAAATGAGGAAAACCGTTGCTCCATCCATTCTTTCCGTCCGGGCTTTTGTCGTCTTTTTCCAATGGGAAGG
>CAMVNV010000126.1 GCA_947168935.1 uncultured Butyrivibrio sp.
GGCAGACGCCCGGGACTTAAAATCCCGTGGGTAGTAATACCCGTACCGGTTCGATTCCGGTTGCCGGCATATTTAAAACGACAGGCATTTTGCTTGTCGTTTTATTTTTTTGTTTTATTGTCTATAATATTACATGTACAGTGATCTATTGGAGGTAATCATGGTAGAAGATAAGATTGAACGAAAGCTTGGATATAAGACTGTGGAAGATTCCAAGGTTGAACGATATAAAGTTATGATGCATGAAGATATCAATGGCTATGGTCGTCTTTTTGGCGGTAACCTTATGCTCATGATAGATGAAGCTGCAGGTATTGCTGCGACAAGACATTGTGCACATACTGTTACAACAGCGGCTGTTGATAACCTTCAGTTCAAGAAACCAGCTTTTCTTACAGATATAGTTGTTATTGAAGCTTACCTTACATATGTTGGTAGAACTTCAATGGAAGTAAGAGTTGATACCTATGTTGAAGATAGAAAAACTGGTCTTCGTCATGTGATCAATAGAGCATATCTTACAGAGGTATGTCTTGATGATGATGAAAAGCCTATGACAATTCCTTACGGCCTTAAGATCGAGACAGAGTGCCAGAAGGCTGAATGGGAAGGTGCTCTTAAGAGAATCGATATGCGCAAAAAGCGCCGTGCAGAAGGATTTTAAAATATCTCCGCGCCTCATCAGTATTGAAAATTGATATACGGTGTGTTATTATTTTAACAAATGCTTGAATAAACGGGTGCCATAGAATTCTATGAGCGCCCATTAAACATGGATATGTGAAAGGAGAAGTTTTAAAATGAGTAAGAGTTTTGATGATATCCTTGCAAAGCTTAAAACAACAGGCAAAAAGAAGCTTGCTGTAGCATATGCACAGGATGAGCATGTATTGGAGGCTGTAGAGCTTGCACACAAGAAGGGCATTGTTGATGCTGTACTTGTAGGTGATGCTGATAAGATCGCTGAGATCGCTAAGTCTCTCAATATGAATCTTGATGAGTATGAAGTAATTGACGTTAAAGATATGCAGGAAGCTGCTACATGTGCAGTTAAGCTTGTTCATGACGGCGAAGCAGATATTTACATGAAGGGTTCTCTTGATTCCAAGACTTTCCTTAAGAGTGTTCTTAACAAAGAAGTTGGTCTTCGTACAGGCCAGACACTTTCTCACGTTTGCGTTTTCGAAATCCCAGGTATCGATAGACTTCTGTTCCTTACAGACGTTGCATTCCTTCCTTATCCAACACTTGAAGATAAAAAGCAGATCATCGAATATACAGTTAACGTAGCAAGAGCTTGCGGCGTTGAGATGCCTAAGGTAGCTCCACTTGCAGCTGTAGAAGTTGTAAATCCTAAGATGCCTGTTACAGTTGAAGCTGATGAGCTTACAAAAGCTTGTGAAGCTGGTGAGATCAAGAACTGCATCGTTGATGGACCTCTTTCCATGGACCTTGCTATTGATCCTGAAGCTGCTAAGTTCAAAGCTGGTGCAGAGGATCGTAAGATTGTTGGTGATGCCGACATCCTTCTTTTCCCTGATATCCACGCTGGTAACCTTACATACAAGACAATCGTTCGTCTTGCAACAGTTAAGAATGGTAACATCCTTCTTGGAACAAAGGCTCCTGTTATCCTTACATCACGTTCAGACAGTGTAGATGTTAAGCTTAATTCCATCGCTCTTGCAGCAGTAGTTGCAGAAGATCAGAAGAATGGTTCTTTATAAGAGATAAAAAGAATTTTTATCTGAAAAAGAGATCTATCTCTAATGATATAAGAACATGTAACTATAAAATATGAATCACGAATGCGGTAAGTTCACACTCTTTGTGAATTTATCAGCTTCCTGATTCGATCAAACATAAGGAGATAAAATCATGGCAATCAAAAGCCTTATTATCAATCCAGGCTCTACTTCAACAAAAATCGGTATTTTTGAAGACGAAGAACTTAAGATGGACGAGACTCTGCGTCACTCTACAGAAGAGATCGCAAAGTATGATTCAATCATTGACCAGAAAGACTTCCGTAAGAACATCATTCTTGACTTCCTTAAGGAAAAGAATATTGATGTTAATACTTTCAACGTAATCGTTGGTCGTGGTGGTCTTTTAAAGCCTATCGAAGGTGGTACATATGAAGTAACTGACGCTGTAATCAAGGATCTTGAGATCGGTGTTCAGGGACAGCACGCTTCTAACCTTGGTGGTATCCTTGCTCGTGAGATCGCAGATCAGATCGGTGTTAAAGCTTACATCGTTGACCCTGTTGTAGTTGACGAGCTTAGCGATGTTGCTCGCGTATCAGGTATGCCTGATGTTCAGAGAACATCTATTTTCCACCCTCTTAACCAGAAGGCTGTTGCAAGACGTTATGCTAAGTCTGTTGGCAAAAAATATCAGGACCTTAACCTCGTAGTAGCTCACCTTGGTGGAGGTGTTTCTGTTGGTGCTCACGATCACGGTCGTATCGTAGATGTTTACTCAGCATTTGAGGGTGATGGTGCTATGTCTCCTGAAAGATGTGGTGGACTTCCTACAGGTGCTCTTATCAGACTTTGCTATTCAGGCAAGTTCTCTGAAAAGGAAATGCTTAAGAAAGCTACTGGCGCAGGCGGATTCAATGCTTATCTTGGAACTAACGATGCAAGAGAAGTTATGAAGAAGATCGACGCTGGCGATGACAAGGCTAGACTTGTTATGGATGCTTTCATCTTCCAGGTTTGTAAGGACATCGGTGCTGAGGCAACTGTTCTTAAGGGCAAGGTTGATCAGATCATCATCACAGGTGGTATCGCTTATAACGAGAGAATTACATCAGCTATGAAAGAAAGAATCGGCTTCATTGCTCCTGTAACAGTATATCCTGGCGAAGACGAGCTTCTTGCACTCGCTCAGGGCGCTATCCGTGTTATGAACGGTGAAGAGCAGGCTAAGGTATATTGATCCAAGTGAATATGTGCTGCATCAGTGCCGGATCTATAGATACTTATGCGGCTGATCATCTTGGTTTATTGTAAATTTATACTTCCCATTTACATTCTGTGTAGATGGGAAGTTTTTTTATGTGCGTATCGTTACTCATAAAATTTACAAGGTGTTAATTGAATAGACATAAGATTTTTGATATAATGCTAAACGGACTGCGACTATCTATAAATAAATAGCCGTAGATTGGTTAATTAACACCATATTTTTTGGGGAAAGTTGGATAGTTATGAGTTTACTCGATAAGATTATTGGAACACATTCAGAGAGGGAACTGAAGAGAATCACTCCTATCGTTGATAAGATTGAATCACTTCGTCCTGCAATGCAGGCTCTTACAGATGAAGAGCTTCGTGCAAAAACAGATGAGTTTAAGAGACGTCTTTCAGAAGGTGAGACGTCAGATGATATAATGCCTGAGGCATATGCTGTTGTCAGAGAAGCAGGTAAGCGTGTCCTTGGTATGGAACATTTCCGTGTTCAGCTTATTGGTGGTATCATTCTTCACCAGGGCCGTATCGCAGAGATGAGAACAGGTGAAGGTAAGACACTTGTTGCAACACTTCCTTCATACCTTGATGCTCTTGAAGGCAAGGGCTGTCATGTTGTTACAGTTAACGACTATCTTGCTAAGCGTGATGCTGAGTGGATGGGTAAGATCCATGAATTCCTTGGTCTTACAGTTGGTATTGTTCTTAACGGAATGAACTCAGATGAGCGTCGTGCTGCATATAACTGCGATATTACATATGTTACAAACAACGAACTTGGTTTCGACTATCTTCGTGATAACATGGCTATTTATAAAGAACAGTGCGTTCTTAGAGGATTAAACTTTGCCATCATCGATGAGATTGACTCAATCCTTATTGATGAAGCAAGAACACCTCTTATCATTTCCGGTCAGAGTGATAAGTCTACTAAGCTTTACGAAGCTTGCGATATGCTTGCCAAGCAGATGCAGCGTGGTGAAGACGTTGGCGATTTTTCCAAGATGGATGCTCTTATGGGTATCGAGCAGGAAGAAACCGGTGACTTTATAGTTAATGAGAAAGACAAGCTTGTAAACCTTACTGCACAGGGTGTAGCTAAGGTAGAGCGTTATTTCCATATTTCCAACCTTGCAGATCCTGAAAACCTTGAGATTCAGCACAACATTATTCTTGCCCTTCGTGCTAACAATCTTATGCAGAGAGACCACGACTACATTGTCCGTGATGATGAGGTTCTCATCGTAGATGAGTTCACAGGTCGTGTAATGCCAGGACGTCGTTATTGAGACGGTCTCCATCAGGCTATTGAAGCCAAGGAACACGTTAAGGTTAAGCGTGAGTCCAAGACTCTTGCTACTATTACTTTCCAGAACTTCTTTAACAAGTTCAATAAAAAGTGCGGTATGACAGGTACAGCTCTTACAGAGGAGCAGGAGTTCCGCGATATCTATGCACTCGACGTTGTAGAGGTTCCTACTAACGAGCCTGTTGTTCGTAAAGATCTTCAGGATGCTGTATATAAGACCAAGAAAGAAAAATACGAAGCAGTTGTTGAAGCTGTTAGAAAAGCACATGAGAAAGGACAGCCTGTTCTTGTTGGTACTATCACAATTGAGACTTCAGAGCTTCTTTCCAAGATGCTTAATAAAGCTGGTATTCAGCACAACGTACTTAATGCCAAGTTCCATGAGCAGGAGGCAGAGATAGTTGCTGAGGCTGGTAAGCATGGTGCTGTTACGATCGCAACTAACATGGCTGGTCGTGGTACAGATATTAAGCTTGATGAAGAGGCAAGAGCAGCCGGCGGTCTTAAGATCGTAGGTACAGAGCGTCATGAATCAAGACGTATTGATAATCAGCTTCGTGGACGTTCAGGACGTCAGGGTGATCCTGGTGAATCCAAGTTCTACATTTCACTTGAAGATGACCTTATGAGACTCTTTGGTTCAGAGCGTCTTATCAGCATGTTCAACACACTTGGAATTCCGGAAGGTCAGGAGATCGAGCACAAGGCTCTTACTAAGGCAATTGAGTCAGCTCAGAAGAGAATCGAGGAAAACAACTTCGGTATTCGTAAGAACCTTCTTGAATATGATGCTGTTAACAACGAGCAGAGAGAGATCATCTACAAAGAGCGTCGCCGTGTTCTTGATGGTGAGTCACTTCGTGATAACATCTACAAGATGATCACTGATATCGTTGAAGAGAGCATTGATACTGTAATTGGCGATGGTCAGAACATTGACGACTGGGATCTTAAAGAGCTCAATGAGCTTCTTTTGCCAACAGTTCCTCTCAAGCCTGTAACTCGCGGCCGTATTACAAAGAAATCCAAAGATGGTCTTAAGCAGCAGCTCAAGGAAGAGGCAGTTGCTCTTTATGAGGAAAAAGAGACAGAGTTCCCTGAAGCAGAGACAATTCGTGAGATCGAGCGTGTTATCCTTCTTAAGGTTATCGACCGTAAGTGGATGGATCACATCGATGATATGGATCAGCTTCGTCAGGGTATCGGTCTTCAGGCATATGGTCAGCGTGATCCTAAGGTTGAATACAAGATGGCCGGCTACGACATGTTCAATGAGATGATGGCTGGTATCAAGGAAGATACAGTTAGACTTCTTTTCCATGTACATGTTCAGGAGAAGGTTGAGCGTGAGCAGGTTGCCAAGGTAACAGGTACTAACAAGGATGATTCTGCTAAAAAGGCTCCTGTAAAAAGAGCTGCAGTTAAGATAAGACCTAACGATCTGTGCCCATGCGGTAGCGGTAAGAAATATAAGAACTGCCACGGCGCACAGGGCGGAGTGGAATAATTAGAGGTTATAAGATGGTTGTATTAGATAATATGAAGATCGAGATTCAGGGGCTCAAGCCTACATTGGATGAGGTTACTGCTTCTCTTGATCTTGAAACTAAGAAGAAAAGAATTGAAGAGTTAAACCGTGAGATGGAAGAGCCTACCTTCTGGGATGATGCTGATAAGGCTAACAAAAAGACTAAAGAGCTCAAGAACATGCAGGATCTTATCGAAAAGATCGAGAACCTTAATGTTCAGTACGGTGACATCATTGACATGATCGACATGTGCAATGATGAGGGTACAGAAGATGATGATATGGCAGCTGAGATAAGAGCAGATCTTGACGAGTTCAAGACAGTTCTTGAAGAGATCAGAATTGCAAATCTCTTAAATGGTGAGTACGATAAGTGCAACGCGATCCTTAAGCTTTCAGCTGGTGCCGGTGGTACAGAGGCATGTGACTGGTGCTCAATGCTTTATCGTATGTATACAAGATGGGCAGAGCGTCATGGCTTCACAGTTGAAGTTCTTGATCTCCTTGATGGTGATGAGGCTGGTATCAAGTCAGTTACTTTCCAGATCAATGGATTAAATGCTTATGGATACCTTAAGTCTGAGAGAGGTGTTCACCGTCTTGTACGTATCAGTCCTTTCAACGCGCAGGGTAAGCGTCAGACATCATTCGTATCTAACGATGTAATGCCTGATATTGAAGAGGATCTTGATATCGAAGTTCGTCCTGATGAGATCAGGGTTGATACATATCGTTCAAGTGGTGCCGGCGGACAGCACATCAACAAGACATCATCTGCTATTCGTATCACACACTATGAAACAGGTATAGTTGTTACTTGTCAGAATGAGCGTTCACAGTTCCAGAATAAGGACAAGGCTATGCAGATGCTAAAAGCTAAGCTCCTTATGCTCAAGATGGAAGAGAACGAAGCTAAGCTTGCAGGTATCAGAGGTGAAGTTAAGGATAATGCATGGGGCAGCCAGATCCGTTCTTATGTTCTTCAGCCATACACTATGGTTAATGACACAAGAACAGGTGAGAAGGTTTCAAACGCTGACGGAGTCCTTGATGGAGATCTTGATCCATTCATCAATGCTTATCTTAAGTGGCTTGCAACAGGTGGTAAGCCGGTTGGAGATGTTGAGGAAGACTAAATTTTTTCTCCTATAATATGAAAATGCAAAGGGGCAGGCGCTAAGGCGTTCTGCTCTTTTTTATGAAGAAATAGCAGATAGTTATATATTAAAGCTACGTTGGTGGTAGTGATAGAATTAAATATTAAGACTATGCTGATCTTATCGATAGGGTAATACATAAAGAATATATCAATATTGCCGATAGGTATTAATGAATGGGAGAATACGAAAGGAGTCGTATGCTAATACAGTTTACGGTTAACAATTATAAGAGCATAAAAGATACTGTGACCCTCGACCTTCAGGCTGTCTCTGAAGTAAGAGAGCATAGGGATCATATCATAGAGCTTGAAGATGACGAATTTCTTCCACTTGCAATAATTTATGGACCAAACGGAAGCGGTAAGTCCAATCTTCTTAAAGCAATCGAGCTTGTCAAAGGACTTGTCCTTGGTCAAGTCGGCGGTGAGGAAGCTGTTCCATTTTACTTTTCAAAAGAAAGTCGAAATGATCCTAGTAAGTTCGAGATAATTTTTTCCTCAGATAATGCTGAGTATAGATACAGGCTTCATATTAAAGAGGCGAGCGTTGTATATGAAAGCCTGGACAGGATCAACAATGACAACTGGAGAAGGGCTTCTATATTTGAAAGAAAAGAAAACGAAGTTACAGTTAGAAAAATATTTAAGGCTGACGAAAAAAAGCTTGAGAAAGCGATAGATATAACAGGTAGCGAGACATTTCTTGGAAGGATCATACGTCTTTTCCCAGAAAATGAAATAGTTACTGATGCTACAAACTTCTTTGTAAGCGGTCTTGATTTCATGCAGGATGAGAATAATGCAGAGGTGCTTCTTATGGATGCGCTTTCTCAGGAAGATGTGTGGGATCTTTTCAGAAAT
Source organism: uncultured Butyrivibrio sp. (assembly GCA_947168935.1). Classification (GTDB taxonomy): domain Bacteria; phylum Bacillota; class Clostridia; order Lachnospirales; family Lachnospiraceae; genus Butyrivibrio. The sequence continues at coordinate 7,836 of CAMVNV010000126.1, forward strand.
ATGATAGCTGAGCTTGATCTGGATATTGTTGATCTTAAGGTTATTCGCAGTAAGATATACGTAACTCATCAGATTGATGATGCAAAATACGAGATTCCGCTTGAAGCAGAATCTTCAGGCATAAGGAAGACAATTTATCTTCTTCCGGTTATTGCCAACAGCCTCTTAAAAGGTCAGGCAGTAATGCTTGATTCAGGTATGCTTGAGCTTCATCCATCTATCCTTAAGCATATTCTTGGATATTATCTTAATAGAAACAGTAATCGCAGAAATGCGCAGCTGATCCTGACTTCATATGATATGGTCGCTCTTGATAAGGATTTTCTCCGCCGCGACGAGATCTGGTTTGCTGCAAGAAGCGAACATCAAAGGACTGTTCTTTACAGTCTTGCGGATTTTGTTGTCCAGGAAGACCGCATCAAGGACAAGAAGTATGCCAAGAGATATCTTGAAGGAGTATATGGAGCTGATCCATATATACGTAATATAATTAACTGGAACGAAGTTTTTGTGGAAAAGAACTCTGAAGAGGACGATTGATCACTTGCGATCAGTAAAGGATTTGCGCCCAGGTATTAGAATAAGCCTACATTGCGCCGGATTATGTGAATTATTACAAAAAAATATTGACGAATTCACGGCTCTATGATATTCTAGTACAGCGACATGAAATTTTAGGTCTTTTTTTTATGCATAAAATTTGACCTTTAAGAAAAAAGATAGAAAGCGCGCGGAGGTAGAGAGATGCGTACAAGAATTACACTTGCTTGCACAGAATGCAAGAACCGTAACTATGATACTACAAAGGATAAGAAGACTCACCCAGATCGTATGGAGATCAAGAAGTACTGTCCTTTCTGCAGAAAGCACACAATGCACAAGGAGACAAAGTAATCCTGCGACAGAAGGGAGACCGATACAATGGGAGAATCAGATAAGACAGAAGTATTAAAAGATAAAGCTTCTGAAAAGAAAGAGCCTAAGAAGAAAACAATCAGCTCATTCTGGGAAGGACTCAAGTCAGAGTTTACAAAGATCACTTGGCCTTCAAGAGAGACTGTTGGTAAGCAGACAGTAGCAGTAACTATTATCTGCGCGGTTATGGCTGCTCTTATTGCTGTTCTTGATTATGTTTTCGGACTTGGCTTAAATTTCATTCAGAGCCTGTAATCTGAGGATGTTAAGCAGTTATTCACAGTAGCAGGAATTTGATGAGGAGATGCAAATGGCAGAAGAAGAAAAGAACAACATGAGCGAAGCTGCAGAATCAGCAGAAGTTGAAAACGCAGCTGAAAGTCAGGATGCCCTTTCAGAAGATGATAAGACTTCTGAAGCAAAGTGGTATGTTGCTCACACTTATTCAGGATATGAGAATAAGGTAAAAGCCAATCTTGATAAGACAATTGAAAACCGTCACCTGGAAGATCAGATTCTTGAGGTACGCGTTCCGCTTCAGGATGTAGTTGAAGTTAAGAATGGTGCTAAGAAGACTGTTCAACGTAAGATGTTCCCTGGTTATGTCCTTGTTCATATGATCATGAATGATGACACATGGTATGTTGTACGTAATACCAGGGGTGTTACAGGTTTCGTAGGTCCGGGATCTAAGCCTGTACCGCTGTCAGATGCTGAGATTAAGCCTCTTGGTATTAAGACTCAGAACGTGACAGTTGATTTCGAAGTTGGAGACGAGATCGCTGTTGTTGCAGGCGTTTGGAAGGATACAGCAGGTATCGTTCAGCGTATGGATTACAGCAAGCAGACAGCTACTATCAATGTAGAACTGTTTGGTCGTGAGACTCCTGTTGAGATCAGTTTTGCAGAAGTTCGCAGAATCGATAGCTAATGCTATTGGCTGTATAACTTGTGCAGTATAAGTCTTATGCTCTTTTGCATAAGCATATTAGTTTTGATATAGAGCAATTATGCTTTATATAGATATATTCACCTATGGAGTGGGAGCAGAAGGTCTATAGCCCCTAGGTAACTGTTCTGACTTGTCAGAACGGTTGATTCTTTTGCGCTCAACCACATATTTTCTTAGGAGGAAGCCAAAATGGCAAAGAAAGTCGAAGGATACATTAAGTTACAGATCCAGGCCGGCAAAGCAACTCCGGCACCGCCAGTTGGACCAGCTCTTGGTCAGCACGGCGTTAACATCGTTGAATTCACAAAGCAGTTCAACGCTAAGACAGCAGATAAGGGTGATCTTATCATCCCTGTTGTAATCACTGTTTACACAGACAGAAGCTTCACATTCATCACAAAGACTCCCCCTGCAGCAGTACTTCTCAAGAAGGCTTGTAACCTGCAGAAGGCATCCGGTGTTCCGAACAAGAACAAGGTTGCTAAGGTTTCTAAGGACAAGATCCGCGAGATCGCTGAAATGAAGATGCCTGACCTGAATGCTAACAGTATCGAAGCAGCTATGAGCATGGTTGCTGGTACAGCACGCAGTATGGGTATAGAAGTAGTAGACTAAGGAGGAGAGCAGATCATGAAGCACGGAAAGAAATATGTTGAAGCTGCAAAGCTGATCGAAAAAGCAAAGCTGTATGAAGCTGACGAAGCAATTGCTCTTGTCAAGAAGTCTGCTTCTGCAAAATTTGATGAAACTGTAGAACTTCACATCCGTACAGGATGCG
>CAMVNV010000127.1 GCA_947168935.1 uncultured Butyrivibrio sp.
ACCTGGGGATCTTCTAAGTCAGGAGATACCTAAGATGTCACTGCAGCCTATAGTAGAGAACGCGGTACTTCACGGCATAGAGCCTGTGGCAGCAGATACGACTATCTATATCAAAGCCTGGGAAGATGATGATAGATTCCGTATAGAGATCACGGATTCCGGCAAGGGCATGGATGAAGGTGAGCTTCAAAACCTTTTAAAACGTATACATGGTGAGATAGAAGAAAGCGGCGGAAGAGGAAACGGCATAGGGCTTAAAAATGTGGAGGACCGTATTAAGCTGACGTTTGGATCAGAGTATGGTCTGGAAGTATATTCTAAGCCCCTTAAATATACTAAGGTTTCTATAGTACTTCCAAGAAGAGATCTGGAGAAAAAGTAGTTCGTAAATACTGGTGTACTGACCTTGCTCAAATTTCAAATAACAGATATGTGAAATATAAGCAGGTCAGCTGTATATAAAGAAGTGGCAGGTGAACATGCATACATTATTGATCGTAGAAGATGAGAAAATGATACGACAGGGCATAAAAGCTATGGTACAAAGAAGTGGTGTTCCTGTTGACAATATCCTTGAGTGCTCTAACGGGGAGGATGCGCTTAATCTGATGCATACAACCCATGTTGATGTCATGTTCACAGATATCAGAATGCAGAAGATGGACGGGATCGAGCTTGTAAGAAGGGTAGGAGAGCTTGACGATAAGCCTCTCATAGTTGCAATAAGCGGCTATGACGACTTTTCATATGCTGTTGAGATGCTTAGAAACGGTGTTAGAGAGTACCTTTTAAAACCTGTTGAGAGGGACAAGATAGCCGAAATTCTTAGAAAGCTTAATGCCGAACTTGAAGAAAGAACTGATGAGCAGAATAAGGATAAAGAGCTTGGACTTAGGCAGATAAGAGATCTGCTTGATAAGGAGCTTGATGAACAGAAAAAGAAGTTGATAATAGATAAGTATTCTTTATACTTTTTTGATACTTTATATAGGGTATGTATATATAAGGCTGAAAAGAGTAAAGCAGGTAACAGCGCAGACGATGCCAGGCATCAAGGTCATGAAGATCCTGGCTCCAAAATGGATGGTAATAACTACTCAGATCTGTATGAAGCCATTTCTTTTGACGATCAGGACGGATCAGTGGTCATACTAAAAGAGGACATGGTCAGAGCTTTTATCAATAATGAAATGCCTGATAAGTGCGCGGGGTTAAGTGATGTTCATGAAGGGCTGTCAAGCCTGTTGGATGCATACAAGGAAGCTGTATCTATGCGTAAGCTTTCTTTTATCAAAGGAAAAACATGTGTATATGGATCTGATAAGTTTGAAAGTGTAAATCCTAATTTAAAAGAAAAAGCCAAAGAGCTTCTGACAGAAATTGAGCGCACCAAGAGGATTCAGATCATAGGAACTGATAAGACAGAAGATGTCATATACAGATGGAAGCAGCTCTTTAAGGCGCTGGAAAATGGTCAGATAGATATTGAAGAGTTCTCTGAAGAGATGGGTCAGGGGCTGTCTTCGATACCGCAGGTTTACAGAGACAATGTTACGGATGACGATCTTAAAATGGTAGAGTCTTTGAAAAAGCTTAGTGAATACGACAACCTGTCCGAATATCAGAACCTTTTTATGGACTGGCTCCTTAATTTAAACCAAAGGCTTGGCAACAGACCGGATGACAGTAACATAAGACAGAAGATAGAACTGGCCAGGAAGTATATAAATGATAATTATAATAAAGATTTGAATATGGCCGTTGTATCTAACTATGTGTCCATGAACTATTCTCTCTTTTCCTATTCATTTAAGGGATATACCGGCAAGAATTTTGTGAATTACTTAAAGGAGATAAGGATAGAGAAGGCCAAGGAACTATTGACAAGTACCGACCTTAAGGTGATAGAGATAAGCCAGGAGGTTGGCTATGACAATGAGAAGCACTTCATGAAGACCTTCAAAGCCATGTGCGGAGTATCTCCCGGAGAGTATAGGAAGAATATGACAACCTGATGGTGAAATGGTGGCAGATGATCTCATGACTTAGAGCCAAGGGATCACTTGCCACTGGAAAGAAAACATACATTTTTGAATCGTGGATTCAAAAATGCAGCAAATAGGCCGATTGAGAATGCCTTCGGCATTAGGCCTATCTACCAGGCTATTTATTTGGGGACATAGTCCTATTTACTTAGTTGATGCTTTTGGGGGACTAGCTTATTTTCAAGGTGTGGTCCTATTACTTATCTTTGTGCCCCTCAGGACCATCTCTATTTCTAGGTTGTGGTCCTATTACTTTTCTTGATGCTCCTCTGGACCATCTATATTTTGGGGGTGTGGTCCTATGCCTTTGATCACTTCCTTCCAGGACCAACACTTTTTCGTTGCCATGGTCCTATTTACTAATTTCTTCGCGGGCAGGATCACTTCTTGACCTAATCATTCTTCCCGCGAGCGTTTTGCTTGGTCCTATACTCCAGCCTATTTCATTTCAGGACCATCTCCTTATTTTTTCTGTAATCCTATCTTACATATTCTTACTAATTAGGACCAATTCTTCTTTTTTACTATGGTCCTACTACCCTGCATAAAACTTCACCGGACCAACCCTCCCACTCCTCCCCAGATTCCATCCTTCTTCCAAATTTTCTACAATTCCCCCAATATCCCCGCAAATTGTTTACCCGCAAATTGTTTCCCCACAAATTTGTTCACCGCAAATTTGTTCACCACAAATTGTTTCCCCACAAATTGTTCCCCATGCAAACTCCCCAAAGCTGCCTTCAACTCATTTTGTATTATCGTTTTCTCGAATATTTTATTGCTATTTTATGATTTAACCAATCATAACGTGGTATAATAACAATAGGATTCTGACGATTGTATGATTGCGGAATCTAATGAGTATTTTTAATCACAGTTCCTGTTATAAAAACATAGTATTTCGAGCATTGTAACTGAGCAATGCAACAATACTGACCACATAACACAAAAGAACTAATACACATAGGAGGTCTCGAAAATGGCATACGAAAGAAACACAGCTGAGAATCCCACCAACGAAAAGACTGTCCAGAAGGGTGGTCTGTTTCAGACAATAGCATTCCAGAACCTGGCAATAAACATGGTAATCCTGGTTGCTGTTATTATCGTGGTAATTGTTATGGTCAACGGCATGAAGGTCATGATGTCTACCGCTGTTACGGTCAGCACAAATATGACAAACACTCTTGGTAATGAGGCAGCTCTTAGAGAGAGGATTCTTCTCATTGACGGAAGAGTGAGCACTCTTGTTGGTGCAACCGGACTGGGTATCGTGGATGAGGCTACTCTCCAGGGTTACAGGGATGATATAGCAAAAGCTGAATCCGAGATTCCTACCTATACCGAGTATCTTAGCACCAGCATTCTTGTGACATATGTTGCGGATGGTTCTGACCAGTTTGCTGCGCTGCAATCATTGCTTAATGCCTATCTTGCAGATGTTGACACGATTGTAAACGGATGTAAGACAAAGGACATGGAAACAGTTTATGGTGTCCTTGCTTCAACCTATTATCCAAACAAGTCAAGCCTTGAGGCATCCTTTGATACAGCCGAGGCTTCAATACAGGGACTTGCAGCAGGTCTTTCCGATTATCTCCAGCTCCCTCTTAACAGCGCCATCAAGAATGTAATCATCGAAATCATCGTAATAGTCCTCATCATTGCAGCAGGTCTTTTCCTGAGTATCGTCAGGATCAGCAGAAAGATCAGTTCTATTTCCAATGAGGTTGTCAGCATGATCGACAACATCAATGCCGGCAAGGGTGATCTTACTGTACGAGTAAGAACTGAGACAAGAACCGAGCTCTGGTCAATAGTAGATGGTATCAACCAGTTCATAGGAACTCTCCAGAATATCATTAAGGATGTTAAAGACGGCACCTATGTCCTTACCTCTTCAGCTGACGAGATGACCGATCAGATTCAGAAGGCAAGCGACAATATCACCAACACTTCCGCAGCTCTGCAGGAGCTCTCAGCAAGTATGGACACTGTTGCAACAACTGCTGATCAGATCACAGAAAGACTTGATGAAGTTAAGAATGCCGCAGACGACATCAGACAGGAAGCTGCACAGGGCGCTCAGACCGCCATCAGCATCAAGAATGAGGCAGATGAGATCAAGGTTGCAGCAACTCAGAAGAAGGAAAATACCGGAGCCAAGATCACAGAGCTTGGCGAGGTACTCCAGATTTCTGTTAAGGATAGTGAAAAAGTATCCCAGATCAACGAACTTACAAATGTCATTCTCGATATTGCTTCACAGACCAACCTCCTGGCCCTCAACGCTTCCATCGAGGCAGCGCGTGCAGGTGAAGCAGGAAAAGGCTTCGCGGTTGTTGCTGAAGAGATCAGCGCCCTTGCTGAAAACAGCAGACAGACTGCAGGCAATATCCAGGTTATCAGTAATGAAGTTACTACAGCCGTTAGGAGCCTTTCCAACAACGCTCTTGAGGTTATCGACTTTATCAACAATACTGTTATCGCTGACTACGATGCTTTCGTGGACACAGGTGACAAGTATGAGCAGGCAGCCATCATGATGGATGACATGCTTGAGAAGTTCTCTGACAAGGCTGACAACCTGAACACCATCATGGACCGCATGGCTGATTCCGTTGAGTCCATCACCGAGTCGGTAAAACAGAGTACCGAGGCCATCGGCCTTTCAGCTACCAATTCTACTGAGATCGTCGGTGAGATCCAGGGCATCGACAATGCTATGGCTGAGAACAACAAGGTTACAGAGAGACTTAACCAGAGTACAAGTATTTTCGAGAATCTCTAAAGTTTTGGCAGCAGTCTCTATCATCCCCCATATGTCAAAATATGGGGGATTTTTTATGAGAAAAATTTCCTCACTCACCCATATCTGTGGTATAATAACAGAGTAGTTAATACTATATATTGTGTTTTTGTATTAACTGATGCGGTTTCATTGTGAGTACAGATTATTTGTATGCTGATTTCCTGGGGAGCCCGATATGGGATGGAGCAGCATGGTAATCTGGTGAAAAAAGTTTTTTGGGGAGTCATGGACTACGACTATCTTTCTTCAATCGTATCAAGTTATAGCAATCTTACATCGCTGGGGTCTTTGACCAAGGGAATGTACGGAAGCTCAACCGGGCTGGAAGGCACCGTTGGACTTTCATCTGCATTGGCAGGTATCGGAGAAGCGCTTGGCAGTGCATCTTCTACCAGCGCTCTTGCAAGCGCCAATTCATTTTCAAGCATTCTGGGAACGGTTATGAGATCCGATCTTCTGGGACAGACCGCATCATCAGAGGATGCCACCTGTACAATACAGGATAGCATCCATGTGTTCAGCCTAGTTCATATATATGTGTCCAGGATTCTGGGTACATATCACGAAGACCACCGATTTTAATAAAATTCAAAAACTTACACACTTAACTTGACACTCTCGGCTATATCCGCGCGCTTATCTTATATTCCTTAGGATTAAGCCTGTTATAGTTATCAAGATATGTCAGTATCTTCTTCTTAACTTCATCAGTAGATGCAGCATCCTTATTAAGCAGTATATGGAAGGTCCCCTTATTTATACGCCCTGCGATCGCACCTTCCGGTACAGAATTCCTGATAGCTTGGCCGATTACAGATATTGCAAAGTTTCCGGCTTCTTGACCGTAATCTTTGTTTATACTATCAAGATCTTCTGTATCCACGATCATTAGGATATTGTCTGTATCGCTATCATCTATACTATCTGAACTGTTTTTATTCTTATAATATTCAAATCCTGCGCTGCTATACAGCCCTGTAAGTTCGTCTTTCATATACAGCTCTTCAAGATGCGTAGCCATGGCATCGGATTTCTTTCTGTTCCTTATGTTATTAAGTAGCTGTGATAAGTTCACAAGATACTGTATCAGCTTAAATGGATACTTTATCCTGTTGTTCTCAAAGGTCATAACGATATAGCCTATAGAGCCTGCATGGTTGTATATGGGAGATACGATTATGGCATTTTCCTTATCTGACATTAGGAAGTCAGGCAGCAGCGTATTATTTTTGAAAGTGCAGGAAGGGAGCCTTTTACCATTTTGCAAAGCCAGATACATAGTAAGGGTATCGGAGCTCTTTTCATAGTTTATAGAATCTGTGGAGGCAGTCAGGGTCAATATCTTATCAGACAGATTGCACCAGCTATCGCTAAGCGCCAGGTAGAATCCGTTACAGTTTTCAATCTCCCTTGCATACTCTTCTATAAGATCCAACATGTCTTCAAGATCGCTTGCAGGTCCGAAGGCAGAAGCTATCTTAGAAGACATCATGATGGACTTTTCAAGGTCAGCTATCTGATGCAGAAGCGTGTGAGTATACATATGAACTCTTCTGTCAGAAGGGTAGCTGCAGCCGCAGGATCCTCCATATATCACTTTGGCAAAAACGCTTGTATTAGACCTCTCGCGTCCTCGGATAAGACTGTGAAGGTTACTTACTGCGATACGTCCAAGGTCGTATACAGGATAAGATATGGTTGTAAGTGCCGGTATCATATTCTGGCCTGCAGGCAGGTTATCACATCCTGATACGCCGAAATCTTCCGGGATCTTATATCCTTTATTCTCGGCAGTGATTATCAGCTCATAGGCAAGCCTGTCGTTATAGCAGATGATGGCATCCGGGATATTAGTCCCTTTTTTTGTGAGATAATCAAGTGCTTTTTCGAAATCGTAAGGTGTTTCATCACAGACATAGTAGTCGCTATCATCTAATGACAGACCATGATGGGACAGTGTCTCTTTGATGATGCCAAGTCTTAATTCAGAAATATCTGATTCACTCTTACACCCAAGGTAGCATATGCGCTTTGCACCGTGCATGCTTACAAAGTGCTCTGTAATGACAGAGAACATCGTACTATTATCCATAGTTACATTTGGAAAAGAAGGATCCGTATCATTGACTTCAATAACCGGAAGCCCGGATTTTTTTATAGCACCAGAGATCTTATCTCTGAGATCTCTGGATGCATATGTTCCGGATGCGAATATGACGCCGCTTAGATTCTCATAAACTGGGAGCTGTAGGATGCACTCTTCTATATTAGAAAGATCTCCAAGTGATTCGCCGTCATTGGTTGTGAATACCTGCGTCTGATAGCCGTGTTCAAGCGCCTTATCGATTATTCCCTGTGTGAGATTCTTTTGATATTCGCCATAAATGTGTGAGATAAAAAGAGCTATTTTTTTACTAAACATAATCCCCCAATTCATCATATACCCAAGCTTTGATCTGCTTCATAAGATCAAAGTGTTATTAAACCCAAAATTTATAAATAAGATATTCAAACTTCTAAAATTTGCACACTAAAAATAAAAAAATGTAGCGTATACATTTTATCATAGAATGGTATGATGATGACATAGCTGCTTTGATCACGAAATGAGTAGCTATGTGACACGGGGTGTGCGTGTGTTTGGTATTGGAATGTTCGTTATCGGATGTCAGAAGAGTTTTTATATCTGAATAAGAGGATGGTAATGAACAAACCGGTATACTAATGCGATGGAAAGGTATTTGATCATATGAAAAAATGGACAAGAGCTAATTTTCAACCAAATCTTCCTCTTGAAGGAGATAAGAAAGTTACAGCAAGCGCTGAGCATATAGAGCTTTCAATGCGGGCAGCAGCCGAAGGAATGGTACTTCTCAAAAACGAGAAGGATATACTTCCGCTTGCAAAAGGGACCAGAGTTGCTCTTTTTGGCAAAGGAACTTTTGACTACGTAAAAGGCGGCGGCGGATCAGGAGACGTATATACCAAGTACGTAAGGAATATCTATGAAGGCTTCAAATCTCTTGGAGTAGATGTATTCGAGCCTTTATGCGAGTATTACAAAAAAGATGTAGATAGCCAGTATCAAAAAGGTGCAGCGCCGGGCATGACAGTAGAGCCGGAGCTTCCTGACGATCTATTAACATCAGCAGGATTTTATACAGATACAGCTATCATTAGTATCAGCAGATTCTCCGGCGAGGGATGGGACCGTTCAGATGTAGAGTATAACGGTGAGTACAATCCCTGGGAGACAGAAGTCAGCATGCCCAAAACTGCAGGCAGGATCTTCCCGAAGGGAGATTTCTATCTTACAGATGCTGAGCAGGAGATGATCAGCAAAGTAAGCGGCAGATTTGCAAAGACTATAGTAGTCCTTAATGTGGGCGGTATTGTAGATACCAAGTGGATCAAGTACGGTGATAAGATAGGTGCGGCTCTTCTTGCATGGCAGGGCGGAATGGAAGGAGGCCTTGCAGCTGCAAGGATACTCATGGGTATAGATAACCCGTCTGGTAAGCTTCCTGACTCTTTTGCCATAGATATAGATGACTACCCGTCTACAGAAGGCTTCCATGAATCGGTAGATTATGTAGACTATACAGAAGATATATATGTTGGCTACAGATATTTTGAGACCATAAAAGGTGCCAAAGAACGCGTAGTATATCCTTTTGGATACGGTCTTTCCTATACATCTTTTGACAAAGAGCTTATCAAAGTGATCGAAGAAGATGACGGTTTCACATTCAGAATACGAGTTACCAATACAGGTAAGCTCGCCGGTAAGGAAGTTGCTGCTATCTATATGTCAGCACCTATGGGCCAACTTCAAAAACCCTCAAGAGCCCTTGTTGCATTCGAAAAGACAAGACTCCTTGAAGCAGGAGATGCGCAGGTTATGGAGCTGTATGTATCTAAATATCAGCTCTCATCCTACGATGATCTTGGCAAGATAGAAGAGTCAGCCTATGTTATTGAAAAGGGAGAATACAGCTTCTACCTTGGATCAAGCGTAGAAGATGCCTTCGAGACAGAGTATAAGTTCGTGGCACCTGAAGATATAGTCTATGAGAAGCTTTCAAGAAAGCTTGCGCCAGTATCTTTAAAAAAGAGGCTCCTTGCAGACGGAAGCTATGAAGATCTACCCACAGGTCCTGATGCTGATATAAATGAGTGCATATTTGAAAAGATGGTTCCCGGAACAGAAGAAGCTGTAGTTCCTGCGGACAGAGGAAGAGAACCGTATCTTCTTATGGATCCTTATAAGACCAAGGATACAAAGCCCCTTATAGATGTCTATGAAGGGAAAATATCTATTGAAGACTTTATAGCACAGCTAAGTGATGATGATCTTATAGACCTTCTGGGAGGTCAGCCCAACAGAGGCGTTGCCAATACCTGGGGCATGGGCAATAAGCCGGAATACGGCGTACCTAACGTCATGACAGCAGACGGCCCTGCAGGAGTTCGTATAAATCCTGACTGCGGCGTCGTTACAACAGCATGGCCCTGCGCTACTCTTCTGGCATCTACCTGGAACAAGGAACTCTTATATAAAGTCGGCGAAGCAGGAGGCAAGGAGCTTAAGGAAAATAATCTCCAGATCTGGCTCACACCGGCTGTTAATATCCACAGAAGTCCACTTTGCGGAAGGAACTTTGAGTACTACTCAGAAGATCCATATCTTGCAGGAAAGCTTGCATCAAGTCTGGTAAAGGGTATCCAGTCCCTGGGCGTAGCAGCAAGTGTCAAGCACTTTGCAGCCAACAATAAGGAGACCAACAGAAAGCACAGCGACTCAAGAGTCTCTGAAAGAGCCCTTAGAGAGATATACTTAAAGGCCTTCGAGATAATAGTCAAAGAGGCAGATCCATGGACCATCATGTCAGCCTATAATGCTGTCAACGGTCAGAGGGCATCAGAATCCAAGGATCTTCTGACAGGAATCCTTAGAGATGAATGGGGCTTTAAGGGTATGGTGACCAGTGACTGGTGGAACAGGGCAGAGCAGTACAAGGAGATCCTTGCAGGCAATGATGTCAAGATGGCCAATGGCTATCCTGACAGAGTAAAAAAGGCCATGGAGATGGGAGCTATACATAGAAGTGACTTAGAGCTATGCGCAAAACGTGTACTTATGATGATACTGAAGCTTGACTGATTGGGCGTAATTACGAATAAAATTTGGAAAGAAGGAAGGCACGGAAGCCGAACGCCAAATTTTATGCTATAACAGGATGTTATCACGAATAAAAATCGGAAAGAAGTGAGGCATGGAAGATGCTACTTTTGCATACAGTGGTATATATGCTAGGTTGTATACTCACCGGACTCCTAGTAATGATGTTGTCACTGCTCTTTGACAAATCTATGGCAGCTGTGGGAACTGTTTTTGCACTTATTTTATGTGATCTCTTTGGAAGTGTACCTACACATATGCGTGTGTTGAGTCAGATACGTTATCTGACTCCAATTTCTGTATTGCTAAATTCTGATGTTCCGGATATGCGCTTAACTAAGCTGTTTGGAACATATTTGATATCATTTCAGACAGGATCGTTATTATATTTGCTATGTGGATT
>CAMVNV010000128.1 GCA_947168935.1 uncultured Butyrivibrio sp.
GGTGTTCTTCACGAAGATGCCAATGCAAGATACAATCTCCAGGAAGCTAACAAATATGGAATAAAGACAGGCGCATATTTCTTTTCCCGCGCTACAAGTCATGATGAGGCAATTCAGGAAGCCAACCTTTGTATCAATATAATTAGTGGATACTCAATTACCTATCCTGTTGCATATAACTGCGAGGGATACAATAAGTCCACAAGCCGCCAGTATGGTATTTCCATGCAGGACAGATCTGCTTTTGCACAGACCTTCCTTTCAACGGTAAAGGGAGCCGGCTATTCACCTATGTTCTATGCATCACGTAATGAGCTTTCTAATGGAAAAGACTGGGATACAGGTTCTCTTGCAGGAAGCAACAAGATCTGGCTTGCTTACTATCCTTCAGATTCTTCGGTTACAAATCCCGGATACTCTGGATCATATTGTATGTGGCAGTACACAAGTAAGGGTTCAGTTCCAGGTATTGAAGGTAACGTTGATATAGATATTGCTTATTTTGGATATTCAGGAACAAGTTCAGCTAAGTCTGATACTGCAACTGAGAGTGTTACTGCAAACGTTGAATCCGGAATGCAGTTTACAGAAGTTAATGAGACAGTTACCTGTAAGGACGTACTCAACCTTCGTGACCGCCCAAGCCAGGGAGAAGGATCTGTTGTCATAGCTCAGATCAAGAATGGCGAGACAGTTACAAGAACAGGCTACAATTCCACAACCGGCTGGAGCAGAGTTGTATATAACGGACAGACGCTATACTGCGTCAGCAGCTACCTTGTGGTGGTGGAGGGCACATAGAATTACATCCATGTAATTCTAAACATGTGCTAATTACATCCTGTAATGGGCACATAGAATTTCGTTACTTTATTTGCATACATGCGTAAAATAAGCTAAAATTACCATTGTTATGTATTTCATATGAAATGAGGTTAAATAATGATTTCCGCACAGATAATCAAGCAAAGTATAAGTCAGCTGCAGGCTATTACAAGGGTAGATCTTACAGTTATGGATCTTTCCGGTAATGTTGTTGCAAGCACTAAGGACAATGAGGAGATGGATCCGGGTCTTGTAGTTAGCTTTGCAAATTCACCTGTAGACTCACAGGCAATTGGCAATAGACATCTTCTTAAAATAATGGATGAGAGCGAACCTGCTTATATCCTTATTGCCAGCGGCAATGATGAGGGAGTTTATACAGTTGGTAAGATCTGTGTATGTCAGCTTCAGGATCTTATAGTTGCTTATAAGGAGAGGTTTGACAGAAACAACTTCTTCCAGAATCTGATGCTGGATAACCTTCTTCTTATAGATATCTACAATAGAGCTAAGAAGCTCCATATTGATGCAGTAAGACCTAGAGTTGTAATAATCGTAGAAACAGGCAAGGACAATGATAATACAGTATCAGAGCTCCTTGGAAGCATCTACACAACACAGTCTGGTGACTATATCACTGCTGTTGATGAGAATAGCATCATTCTTATCAAGTCTGTGGATAATCCAGATAACTACGATGAGATCTCCAAAGTTGCAACAACTATCGTAGATATGATGAACACAGAGGCTATGCTCAATGCCCGCGTTGCCTACGGTACAATTGTTGGCGAGCTTAAGGATCTGTCCAAGTCCTATAAGGAAGCCAAGATGGCTCTTGAAGTAGGTAAGATCTTCTATGCAGAAAAGAATGTCAATGCCTACAACACACTTGGTATAGGAAGACTTATCTATCAGCTTCCAGTTAACCTGTGTCATATTTTCCTTGAAGAGATCTTTGGAGAAAATGATGTTCTTGATCAGCTTGATGAAGAGACACTTAGCACAATAGCTAAGTTCTTTGAGAACAACCTTAATGTATCAGAGACGTCTCGTCAGCTGTTCGTACATCGTAACACACTTGTATATCGTATTGAGAAGCTTGAGAGAAGTACGGGTCTTGATATACGTAAATTTGACGATGCACTCACATTCAAGATTGCCCTTATGGTATCTAACTATATCAAATATCTTGATGCCAATCAGTATTGACAAATAAACGAAAAAAGGATATATTACTAGCATTGCGGCTCTGTGAAGGGTGCATGTATTTTGTAAATAGCCGGGTCTTATGCAATGGGACTTTGCGAAACGTGTCAGGTCGGGAACGAAGCAGCACTAAGCATTTCATCTCATGTGTTGTAAGGTGCCTTGTTATTATGCGGGGTATGTGCATCCGTCACAGAGTCGCATTTTTTATACAATAGGAAATTGCTTCCTATTACATAAAAAGTATTTTTGGGAAAAGAAAATGAAAGTAGAATTAAGTAGTTTATACGAAAACTGCACATTGTGTCCTCGTATGTGCGGCGTAAACCGCACTAAGGGAGAAAAAGGATTTTGCAAAGAAAGCGGATCTCTTGCTGCAGCAAGAGCTGCCCTTCACTTTTGGGAAGAACCCTGCATATCAGGCGAGACTGGCTCTGGAGCAGTCTTTTTTTCCGGATGTAATATGGGATGCGTTTTTTGCCAGAATTATGAGATAGCACATGATGAAGTTAGAAAAGAGATAACAGTAGACAGATTATCTGATATTTTCCTTGAGCTTCAGGACAAGAAGGCAGCAAATATCAACCTTGTAACTCCGACTCATTTTGTTCCAAGCATAGTAATGGCTTTGGAAAGTGCTAAGAAAAAGGGGCTTAAGATTCCTGTTGTATATAACACAAGCTCTTATGAAAACGTATCTACCTTAAAGCTTTTGGACGGCCTTGTTGATATATATCTTCCTGACTGCAAGTACTATGACAGCAGTCTTTCTGCAAAGTATAGTAAGGCAGAGAACTACTTTGAGAAGGCCCTTCCTGCTATAGAAGAGATGGTAAGGCAAACTGGAAAGCCATGTTTTTATCCTTCCCATGTTCATCCGGGGATTTCAATCCTGGAAGAATGTAAGAAGAGTATATCTTCAGAAGAATATAATGACGTAGTCTTAGATGAAGACGATACAGGTGTAAATACTGACAGCGCAGACTATGCCGGCCCTCTTATGAAGAGGGGAACCATTGTGCGGCATCTTCTTTTGCCAGGTCATCTTGATGATTCAATGGAGATAGTCAGAAGACTTCACGAAAGATTTGGTGATGACATTTATATAAGTCTTATGAATCAGTACACGCCTATGCCCCATAGCGCAGTGTATCCTGAGCTTACAAGTAAAGTTAGCTCAGAGATTTACGAAAAGCTTGTAGACTTTGCTATCGAAATTGGAGTTGAGAATGCCTTTATTCAGGGAGAAGAAACTGATAAGAGCAGCTTTATTCCAGCCTTTGATTATAGCGGATTATAAAAAGAGCCTTGAATCACTTGAAACAAGGCTCTTTAGTAGAATTCTATGCCAGTTTAGATAGAGTAGTCATATCCGCCTGCAATTATCTGTTCCTGATCGATCAGATCCTGGAGAGTATAGCGGTCTACGTATTCGTTGATGACCTTATCAAGGCCGCGCCAGAATCCCAGAGTTGGACACTCTTCTGAACGTGGACAGTTAACGCCATCGCCAACAGAATCAGCAAGACATTCTATAGGAGAAAGGCTTCCTTCCATTGTACGGAGGATATCACCCACCTTATATTCATAAGGTCTTCTTGCGAGTCTGTGACCACCGTTGTTACCTCGCATGCTACGAAGAAAACCTGCCTTGTTCAGGTTGGTTACGATCTGCTCAAGATATTTGACTGTGATACCCTGTCTTTCAGAGATATCTTTAAGTGCAATATATTCACCACTATCGTGAAGAGCCAGATCGATCATGACTCTGAGTGCGTATCTTCCTTTTGTTGAAATTTTCATAATGCTTTCCTCTTTTTTATAATCTGTAATCTGATATTGTTGCATGGAATATATAACTTATATATAATCATCACATAAATCAGGCCGATAATCTTTTCGGCCACATAAATAAAGCTTATTATAGCAATATATTTATGGAGTGAATTTATTATAACACAAAACCTACCAGAATAGTATGATTTGATTTTAAAAATATGAAAAAATTTTTTGATGATATAGAAAAAGAGCATAATTACTATATGAAAGAGGCCTTGAAGCAGGCAAAAAAGGCCTATGCCATAGGTGAAGTTCCTATTGGGTGTGTAATAGTGTACGATGGCGAGATAATCGGAAGAGGTTACAACAGAAGAAATACGGATAAGTCCGTACTGTGCCATGCCGAGATATCAGCAATGAAGAAAGCGGGCAAGGTTATTAAAGACTGGCGCCTTGAAGACTGCACCTTATATGTAACACTTGAACCCTGTCAGATGTGTGCAGGTGCCATAGTTCAGGCCAGGATCCCCAAGGTAGTAATAGGCAGCAGAAGCCAGAAGTCAGGATGCGGCGGAACACTTCTTAACATCCTTGAAAACCCTGACTTTAACCATCAGTGTGAAGTTGTCCGCGATGTCATGGAAGAAGAGTGTAGTGCGATCCTTAAAAAGTTCTTCCTTGAACTAAGGATCCGTAACAAGATGGAAAAAGAAGCAAGAAAGGCACAGCAGCAGGAAGAAGTAAGAAAGCAGGAAGAGGATACGTAAAAAATAATCCGGATTTGGCTTAAGCCTTTATATAGACATATCGCCGATAAAGATTACTTCGTTTTTCCTTCCAGATATTTCTCGAGCTGTTTGAGATGTTCTTTTCCACCGCTAAGAGATTCGTGTTTGTGAGCCTTGCGATAGCTTGAGGGTGACATGCCCTTATCCAGTTTAAATGCTTTTGTAAAAACGAGCGGGTCGTTGTAACCCGAAGATATAGCGATACTTTCGATTGGAAGGTCTGTGACTTTTAAAAGGTCACAGGCCTTTGATATTCTGTAGGAACTAAGGTACTGCTGTGGTGACACGCCAAGAGTCTTTTCAAAAAGAGTGTATAGATAACTCCTGTTAATGCACACGTAATCTGCAACATCAGTGATCTTTATAGGGTTATAGTAGTTACCCCTGATAAAAGAAATTGCCTTTTGTACATAGTTATTGGCACTTTCTGATTCGCCCCTTTCCGAAGTCTGGCTTCCTGCAACAACTGCAAGGAAAAGATGGAGCTGCCCATTTCTTTCAAGAGAATCAGATATACTAAAAGTATTGTGCTCCATCATGTCATGGACTATGGAATATATTTTGTCAGAATCATTATTTCTGAATATTGGCTGGTCTGCAGAAAGAGAGAGCTGTTCAACGATAGATGCAGCAAGCTTTCCTCCAAAACCTACCCATACATATGTCCAGGGATCGTTTTCATCAGCTTCATAATAGGAGAGCTCATCAGGTGTGATAAGAAAACCTGTTCCTTCGGTAAGCTTATACTCTTTTCCCTTCAACCTGAAAATGCCCTTGCCGCTTAAGATGTAGTGGATCATGTGATGAGGCTTTATTGCAGGGCCAAAGTGGTGATGTGGCTGAGTCTTGGACAGACCGCAGCTTGTCACATAAAGGCTTTCATTTTCTTCAGCTGTAAACTCTAATTTATAAGCTTTTTCCATAAAGATTCCTTATCGAATAAACATGGGTTTCTATAGGTAATTGTAGCCTAGTTTTAATTGGGCGTTCAAGTATATAAATCTTACCTGTTCACAGTTTAAATCCTCTTATTTTATATAAAAATCAGTTTTTTTCACTTGAATGCTTGTGTATAATAGAGTAGACATCTTTTAGAAATTAATTATGCACTTGGAATGTGCTTCGGGTAGATTGGAGAAGAAAATGTCATTCGGTGATGAGATAATGCAGGGAGTCATGGATGTGGCCGATACAGTTACCAAGGCTGTTGAGACCGGTGATTTCAGCAGGCTGAGCAGTGATATATCAGCTTCAGTTAACGGTACTGCACAAAGGTTCAAACAGCAGACGTTAAATAATAAAGTATACAATTCGTTTATGTCATCAACTGCTTCGTCTAACAGAAACAATGTCAATATGACAGAGCAGTATATTCTCAACAAGAAAAAGATAAGCGTATTCCAGAAAGCTCATGTAGGAAAGCTTACAGGAGCCTTTTCCAGTTTTGTTTTAGGTATTTTTACAGTAGTATTTGGTGTTATCACGCTTGTATGCCTTCCAATGGCGATCGCCGATGCTGAGGCTGTCGGATTTGGAGTATTATTCTTCTTTGCAGCTTTTACAGCGGCCTTTGGAATTGGATGGAAGAGAGCACATGACAAAAAGAATCTTGCCAAGAAATTTCATTTATTTAAAAAGGCTTTAGGAGACAGAGAATATATATCGATCAGAGAATTTTCAGATCTTGTTCAGATGCCTGAAGATGAAATTAAAAAATGGATCAAGAAGATGATAAACAAGGGCGTTCTCATCGGTGCAAGATTTGATGATTCCGAGTCTACACTTATTCTTTCAGAGCATGCTTTTGATGAATACAAGAAGTTCCTTCAAAGTCAGCGTGAACAGGAGATGTATAACAGGGCAAGTCAGGTTGATACTCAGGGAATGAATGTAACATCAGATTCTCAGCATGTTATAGATGAGGGTAATGAATACCTTGTTAAGGTAAGACAGATCAATGACATGATCCCTGATAATGATGAAGAGCATATGTCAGATAAGCTCTATGCTCTTGAGAATATCATGAAGAGGATATTCGAGCATGTGGGTCAGCATCCGGAGAAAGCTCAGGATCTTCGTAAGTTCATGAATTATTATCTCCCTACAACAGAAAAGCTTTTAAATGCTTATGTGCAGCTTGATGCTCAGCCTGAGGTAGGAGATAATATCAAAGATACAAAGCGTCAGATCTCTGATGCGCTTAACACTATCAATACAGCTTTTGAAAAGCTTTTTGATGACCTGTTTGAGGAGCAGGCATGGGATATTGCATCTGATATTTCTGTAATGCAGACCATGATGTCTCAGGACGGACTTATGCAGAGTCAGACAATGAATTAAATAAAAAATATATAATTGGAAAACAGTTTTACTAGTATTGGAGGAAAAAATGGATAGTCAGTTTTCAGAATTTAATGCACAGCCATCAGCACCAACACTTTCATTTGGAGATCCACAGCCGCAGGCAGCAGCTACAGCAACTGCAACAGCTCCTGCACCTGAGACCAAAGAGCAGAGCACAAGAAAATTTGAGGCAGATATTCAGCTTTCACCTGAAGAGCAGAAGCAGGTTGATGAATTTGTAAAGCAGATCGATATCACAAATTCACAGGCTGTTATGAACTACGGCGTAGGAACACAGAAGAAGCTTGCTGACTTTTCTCAGAAGGCTATTGATAACGTAAGAACCAAGGATATGGGAGAAGTTGGTGACATGCTCTCAGGCCTTGTTACAGAGCTTAAGGACTTTGACGTAGACGAAGAGGAAAAAGGCTTCATGTCTTTTTTCAAGAAAAGCGCCAACAGAGTTACTGCTATTAAGGCAAAATATTCTACAGTTGAGACTAACGTTAATGCTATTACATCCAAGCTTGAGCAGCATCAGGTAACACTGATGAAGGACGTAGCTTTACTTGATCAGATGTATGCACTTAACCTTAACTATTTCAAGGAACTTACAATGTACATTCAGGCTGGTAAGAAGAAGCTTGATGAAGTAAGATCCACAACACTTGTTGAACTTCAGCAGAAGGCTCAGGAAACAGGACTTCAGGAAGATGCTGAAAAGGCTAAGGATCTTTCAAACCTTTGCGACAGATTTGAAAAGAAGATCTATGATCTTGAGCTTACACGTACCATCGCTATGCAGACCGGACCTCAGATCAGAATGGTACAGTCTTCAGATACAATTATGGCTGAGAAGATCCAGTCTACTATCGTTAACACAATTCCTCTCTGGAAGAACCAGATGGTAATCGCTATCGGCGTTGAGCATGCTAACCAGGCTGCTAAGGCTGAGCGTGAAGTTAATGATATGACTAATGCTCTTCTTAAGAAGAATGCTGATAAGCTTAAACAGGCTACTATCGCTACAGCTAAGGAATCTGAGAGAGGTATCATTGATATGGAGACACTTCGCCATACAAACGAGACTCTTATCAGCACCATCGATGAAGTACTTGCGATCCAGAAGGATGGTAAGGAAAAGAGAAGAGCTGCAGAAGCAGAACTCGGCCAGATCGAGTCACAGCTCAAGGACAAACTCATCGAAGCATCAAAAGCGTAACGTATGCGGCCAAGCAGTTTCTTTTAGGGGATGTATTTCTAGGTACCCTTGACAATAAATTATGAATTGATTACAATCAAACGTAACGTTGAAGAGGAATAGTAATGGAACTATCCTGTCCCAGAGAGAAGACTGATCTGGTGCGAAGTCTTCACAGAGATATCCGTGAACCTGCCTTGGAGTTCTGTGTGAAAGTTGGTGCGATGCATTAACGTAAGCATAGCGTTTCCCGCGTTAAGGGATAGTTGAGAGAAATTTGCTTTTTCTTTTTTCGAAAAGCAGATTTAAATAGGGTGGTACCGCCGAAGATGATTTTATAACCTTTGGTCCCTGTTTTAATTAAACATGGACTGAAGGTTTTTTTATGTTAATAAAGCCTTGGTCCTGGGTACAAATAAGGAGAAAGCTATGGCTAACGAAAAGAAGAAAATGGTATCTGAGATCACATCCATGGATGAGGATTTCACACAATGGTACACAGATGTGTGTATCAAAGCAGGTCTTATCAGCTACTCTAATATCAAGGGTTGCATGGTAATCAAACCTTCAGGATACGCAATCTGGGAGCTCATTCAGAAGCACCTTGATGCAAGATTTAAAGAGACTGGTGTTAAGAATGTATACCTTCCAATGTTCATTCCTGAATCACTTCTTCAGAAGGAGAAGGATCACGTAGAAGGTTTCGCTCCTGAAGTTGCATGGGTTACACATGGCGGACTTGAGCCACTTGCAGAGCGTTACTGCGTTCGTCCTACATCAGAGACTTTATTCTGTGATTATTACAAGGGAGAGATCCATTCCTACAAGGATCTTCCACAGGTATTAAACCAGTGGTGTTCAGTTGTCAGATGGGAGAAGGAGACACGTCCTTTCCTTCGTTCACGTGAGTTCTTATGGCAGGAAGGCCACACAGCTCATGCTACACTTGAAGAGGCAGAAGAGCGTACAGTTCAGATGCTCAACGTATATGCTGACTTCTTAGAGAACGATATGGCTATCCCTGTTATCAAGGGTCAGAAGACTGAGAAAGAGAAGTTCGCTTGTGCTGAGCATACATATACAGTAGAAGCACTCATGCATGACTGCCGTGCCCTTCAGTCAGCAACATCACATAACTTTGGTGATGGATTTGCTAAGGCATTTGAAATTCAGTATGCAGGTAAGGATAACAAGCTTCACCACGTATTCCAGACATCATGGGGTCTTACAACAAGAACAATCGGCGCTATGATCATGGTTCACGGTGATAACGAAGGTCTTGTAATGCCTCCTAAGATCGCTCCTACTCAGGTGGTTGTAATTCCGATCCAGCAGAAGAAGGAAGGCGTTCTTGACTGTGCACAGAAGATCTACGAGAGTCTTAATGACTTCAGAGCATCTATCGACCTTACAGACAGAAGCCCTGGATTCAAGTTTGCTGAGCAGGAAATGCATGGTATCCCGATCCGTGTAGAGCTCGGACGTAAGGATATGGAAGCTGGCAAGTGCGTTCTTGTAAGACGTGATACACGTGAGAAGATCGAGTGCGCTATCGATGAAGTTCCTTCAAAGGTTGGCGAGCTTCTTGATACAATCCAGAAGGATATGTACAACCGTGCTAAGGCTCATCTTGAAGCTCACACATTTGTTGCACACGACAAGGATGAGTTTGCAGAGAACTTCAAGGAGACTAAGGGCTTTGTTAAGGCTATGTGGTGCGGATGCCGCGAATGCGAAGACAAGATCAAGGAAGACTACAATGTTACAAGCCGTTGTATACCTTTCGAACAGGAGAATATCTCAGATAAATGCGTAATCTGTGGAAAACCTGCAACTAAGATGGTTTACTGGGGCAGAGCATATTAATGATCATAACTTTAGCGCCCGCTTACTTTGGTGTGCTACCCGTCAAGGGGACAGTGAAAAATAATAAGTGATTGGATACCGTC
>CAMVNV010000129.1 GCA_947168935.1 uncultured Butyrivibrio sp.
GCAGACGTAACAGACGATGCAACATATACAGCAACATACACACCAAGTACAAGAAAGTACACAATAACATTCGTAGACGAAGACGGAACAAAGATCGATGAAGCAGACTACGAATACGGAACAAAGGCAGCTGATATCGCAGTACCTGAAGATCCGGAAAAGGCATCAACAGTAGACACTGTATATACATTTGCAGGCTGGACACCAGAAATAGCAGACGTAACAGACGATGCAACATATACAGCAACATACACACCAAGTACAAGAATGTACACAATAACATTCGTAGACGAAGACGGAACAAAGATCGATGAAGCAGACTACGAATACGGAACAAAGGCAGCTGATATCGCAGTACCTGAAGATCCGGAAAAGGCATCAACAGTAGACACTGTATATACATTTGCAGGCTGGACACCAGAAATAGCAGACGTAACAGACGATGCAACATATACAGCAACATACACACCAAGTACAAGAATGTACACCGTAACCTTCGTGGACGAAGACGGAACAACAGTACTAAAAGAAGCAACAGAATACGATTACGGAACACCTGCAGATGAAATTGAACAGCCAGAGTATCCAACAAAAGAAGGCGCTGACGGAACAGTATACATCTTTGATGGTTGGGATCCTGAAATCGCAGAAGTAACAGGGGACGCAACATACAAAGCAACATATGTAGAGTTCACAGCAAGCCTGACAGGAACAGATGTATCCGTAGAGTATGATGGTACAGGCCATACAACAACATTCGAATTAGTATATCCTGAAGGATTCGAAGAAGCAGAAATTACATATAGCTACGATGGCCATGAGTACGAAGATGTTCCAGAATTTGTTAACGCTGGAAAGTATGAAGTAACAGCTTCAGCTATAGTATTTGTATATAATGATTTCGATGAAAGCAATATCGAACTCGAAGCTACAGCTACTATAGAGATTACAGCTCGCGGAATTACTATCACATCAGGAAGTGCAAGCAGAGCATATGATGGAACACCTCTTACCGAGCATTCAGCAAGTATTACATCAGGAAGTCTTGCACCTGGCGATACAGTTGAGTTTAGTTACACAGGTACTATAACAGATCCTGGTACAACACCTAACTATTTCACAGCTGATTTTGGCAGAGAGACGGTAAGTAACAGCGCAACAGAAGAAATATCTGGTACGGTACAGTCAGATGATGATAGGCCACATACGCAAGTTGATGGATTTGATATTAACGAGAACTACAATGTAACTTATGTATACGGTACACTTACAATTACTGGTGGTCCTGTAACACCTCCACCAACACCGCCTTCACCACCTACATACACTGTAGATCCTACACCTACACCTGCAGCACCTGCTCCGGCAGCAACACCTGCAGTACTCGGTGCAACCAGAGACGTTGAAGTTGTTACTCCAGAAGAACCTGCAGTTCTTGGTGAAAGCAGAACAAGACAGACTGGTGACGAAAGTCAGATACCTGGAAGACTCCTTCTTATCATGATCTGCGCAGGCGCAATAGCAACAATCATGATCACAAACAGAAAGAAGGAAGAACAGCAGTAATTAAATGATCAGAGATTTATGAATAAGTAATTCTCTCACAAAGGGCCGGTGGTGCATATTTGCACCACCGGTTTCTTACGATAAGGAATAAAGAAGAGTAAGCAAAAAAGAGAAGCGAGCACATTTCTCGCTTCTCTTACAATATCGTTTATGCTAATTGCCAGTTAAAAGTTTAAAACGTCGATATACATTTCTTAAATCGCATTCCTGTCCATATCGTAGATTTCTTCAAGGATTTCTTCCAGCTTTTCAAAGAATTTTTTCATGATAAATACCTCCTTTAAAAGATTTAATCTATTCGTTTTCTTGTGTATTATCAGGTGAAAACTCTGGTTTCATCCGAACTGCTACACATTATCTTCTTTACGATTTTATGATAACAGATTGCACAGCTATTGTATAATACATATAATAATAGTAGATCTATACTCTAAAGGTATAGATAACATCTTTAATTTCATTGTCAATTCGAAGACCTGTACCCAGGAGGCATTATGGAACTTAGGCATATAAGGTATTTTCTTACAGTTGCGGAAGAGGGGAGCTTTACCAAGGCTTCTGAGACGCTCTGCATAGCTCAGCCGCCCCTTAGTCGCCAGATACGAGACCTTGAGGAGGAACTTGGCACTCAGCTCTTTGTCCGTAAGGCAAGAGGCCTTGCCCTCACCGAATCAGGAGAGCGCTTCCTTCAATACGCAAGAAGGATCAAGCAGCTTTCAGATCAGTCCATAGAGGACATCACCAATATGCGCGAGGGTCTTACAGGGCGTTTATACCTTGCCACAGTTGAGGGTCATGCTCCTGAACTTATGGCCAACTGGATATACCAATTCAAGGAAAAGTATCCTCTTGTAGAATACGAAGTCTGGAATGGGAATTCAGATGATGTTATAAAAAGGGTTCTTTCAGGACTAAATGAAGTAGGTGTAATAACCCTTCCCTACGATGAGGAAGGCCTTGATGGCCGCCTTGTATATTCAGAACCCTGGGTAGCAATAATCCCTGAAAATCACCCTATTGCTACTGAAAAGAGCGATAGCATAGAACTAGAAAAGCTTGCTCCCTACGAACTCATCATCCCTTCCAGAAGATCCAGGAGAAAAGAAATAGAGAACTGGTTTGCTCCTCTTGGCTGCGAACCAAAGATAATATGCAGGATAGCGCATATGCTTAATGCATACGAGCTTACAGCAAAAGGCGTTGGAATTGCTATTTATCCGGCTTCAGCGGCTAAGTACGTAAGCGGGGGAGTAGTTGTTAAACGGATTATAAAGCCTGATGTATCAGCAGGCTACGTCCTTGTAAAAAGTGCCGGAAGAGATCTTTCAAAGGTAGCTCAGGAATTCTGGGATATGGTTAATGATACAACCCTGTTATAATAGAAGCGACAACATTTTTTCACAAAAAGGAAGGTTTATTATGACAACTAATGAAATGATAGAAAAGTACAAAGACTGGGTCTTCAAATGCTCTGCATACCACATGGCGCTGGCCCTTATTTACTTCGATAAGCAGACAATTGCACCTGTAGCTGGAGAGGATTACAGAGATGACAGAGCGGCTTATTTAAGCGGCGAGCTCTTTTCCATAGAAACAGACCCTCAGATGATGGAGATCATGAAGACTTTAATGGAAGACGATTCCATAGATCCTGACATCAAGAAGGCAGCTCAGCTCTACTACAAGGATATGCTCAAGACTGTCTGCATCCCCAAGGATGAGTATGTCAGCTGGCAAAAGCTCACTAATGAATCCTTTAACAACTGGCGCAGGGCCAAAGAGGCTGATGATTACTCCATATTTGAGCCATATCTTAAAAAGGTCATAGAGGGAAGCAAGAAGCTCTATGAGTACCGCGGCAAGGATATGCCGATCTATGATCAGATGCTTGATGATTTCGAGCCTGGAATGAACAGAGCTAAGTACGATGAGTTCTTTAATGCACTCAAAGAGCGCCTTGTTCCACTCATAAAGAAGGTGACTCAGGCTCAGAAGATAGATGACTCTTTCCTTTATAAAAAGTGCGATATAGATGCCCAGAAGAAGTTTATGGACCATCTTCTCGAATACCTTGGCTACGACAAGAGCTGGGGCTATCAGAATGAGTCAGAGCACCCCTTCACAGACTGGGTATGCGAGAATGACTGCCGTACCACGACCAAATACCTTGAAGACAACATGATATCCGCCGTATTCTCAACTATTCACGAGTGCGGCCATGCCTGGTACGAGCACAATATTGATCCTAAGTACGACGGCATGATCCTCTCCAACGGCGTATCCAGTGGCATGCACGAGTCTCAGTCAAGACTTTGCGAGAACTACCTTGGAAGAACCAAAGCTTTCTGGGAAAAGAACTACGACAAGCTTAAGGAATGCTTCCCTGAGCTTTTAAGCGGAGCCAGTCTTGATGACTTCATAAAGGCTGTTAACGTAAGTACACCTTCACTTGTTCGTACAGAAGCTGATGAACTTACATATCCAATGCATATACTTATTAGATATGAAATAGAAAAAGGCCTTTTTGACGGCACAATCTCTACAGAAGGCCTTGATAAGACCTGGGCTGACAAGTATGAAGAATACCTTGGTATAAGACCTGACTGCGCCAGAGATGGTATCCTCCAGGATGTACACTGGTCAGATGCTTCCTTTGGCTACTTCCCGACCTATGCCCTTGGCTCAGCCTTTGCAGCTCAGTTCATGGATGCTATGAGAAAAGATATTGATGTTGACCAGTACCTTAGAGACGGCAGATACGTTGATATTGAAGCCTGGCTTCGCGATCACATTCATAAGTATGGCTGCAGATACAACGCAGATGAGATCATGATGAAGGCTACAGGCAAGCCGTTTGATGTAAACTACTATCTTGAATACCTTGAAGATAAGTATACAAAGCTTTATAACTTATAAAAAAATCTTTCAGGTAGGTGATACTATACCAATTAAATAAATAATTACTCCGCCAAATACAGGCGGCAGAATGGAGATAGTAATGAAAAGTATACTTGACTACGAAACAGTCGCCCTGGCAGATGATCGTGATGCCATAGTCATCATCGATCAGACCCTTCTTCCGGGAGAAACCAAACTTATAGATCTAAAGACAGGCGAAGAGATATGGAACGCCATATACCTTCTTCAGGTTAGAGGCGCTCCGGCTATCGGCGTATGCGCAGGATTTGGAATATACCTTCTTATGAAGCATAGCAAAGCTGCTTCCAAAGAAGAGTTTTATGAAGAACTTGCAAAGAACAAGGACTACCTTAACAGCTCTCGTCCTACAGCAGTTAACCTTTCCTGGGCTCTTGAGCGTATGGAAAAAAAGGTTAAGAGCTTTATCGAAGATGAAGAAAAGGCAGGAAAAGCCTTTGATCTTCAGGCTGCGATCAAGGTAATGCATGACGAGTCTGAGACAATAAAGGCAGAGGATATAGACGTTTGCAGAAGAATTGGTGAGAACGGACTTACTCTTTTGAAAAAGGGAGATGGAATCCTCACTCACTGTAACGCTGGACAGCTTGCTACCTGTAAATACGGAACTGCTACAGCTCCAATATACCTTGGACATGAAAAGGGTTATGATTTCCACGTTTATTGTGACGAAACAAGACCTCTTTTACAGGGAGCACGTCTTACAGCTTATGAGCTTCATTCAGCAGGCATAGATACAACAGTTATCTGTGACAATATGTCAGCATCTATCATGAAGACAGGCAAGGTTCAGGCTATATTTGTCGGATGCGACAGAGTAGCAGCTAATGGTGATGCTGCCAATAAGATCGGCACAAGCGTTGTAGCTACAGTTGCCAAGCACTACGGCATCCCGTTCTATGTATGTGCTCCTACATCCACAATAGACATGAATACAGCTACAGGAGATGACATAGTCATCGAACAGAGAAAACCTGAAGAAGTGACCGAGATGTGGTATGAAAAGCGCATGGCGCCTGAAGGCGTAAAAGTCTATAACCCGGCATTTGACGTTACAGATAACTCACTTATCTCCGGCATAGTCACAGAATATGGCGTATTAAGAGCACCATATGACAAGTCTATAAAAGAGATGTTTGATAAATACAAGAAATAAAAATATAAAGAAATAGGTATATATTACAATAAAGACAAAAGCTTCCGGTAGAAGGCTAGGAGATAGCCACTTCCGGAAGCTTTTCTTAATAAATCTATTGAAAAAGCCGATATAAGAATATAGCTGATAGTATGTTTGATTTTTAATCTGTACCATTTCAAGCCAGAGAGGCCGTAATGGAAAAAGAGAGATTGCCAATAGACCATGCAACTGAAGATTTCTTAAAGAATTATCCGGATGCTGGCAATGCATTTTCGGAAGAGCAGGAGCCTTCTGATGGCGGTGAAGTTTCGCCTTTGGATATCATGGACGAAAATGCACTCGCAGCCAAGAGAGCTCTTGAACAGGCCCAGGCTATAGAGTATGCCAAGGAACTGTCTCTTTGTGAAAAAGCCGGTGGAAATCTGGACAATATAAAGAGTAAGAAGCTGGATTACAACCAGCTTGTTGAAGTGCGCAAAGGTCTCGAAGCAGGAATCGATGTTTCCAGATATATGAATTCATCCATGCCATGGATGCTGATGGAAGAGCTGCGTCTTGAGATGGAGCAGAATATAGATATGACCCAGTATAGAAAAGACGGTTTCGATCTTTCTCAGGTATCAGAGATCAGACAGGGAATTCATAGTGGTATAAATACCTCTGAATATGCTAAAAAAGAATATCTTGGCGAACAGATGCGCGAGATCAGACTTGGACTAGAAGAGGGTCTCCCTGTTGTCTTTTATAAAGATTCTGCCTTTGATGCGTCCCAGATGAAGGAGATCAGGCAGGGACTTATTGATAATGTTGATATATCCACCTACGCAAAAGCAAATATATCTTCCATAAAAATGGAGGCATGCAGAGAATGCCTTAAATCGGGGCTTTCTCTTACAACTAAAGAAATCACATCTAATTCTGTTGGCGTATTAAGACAGATGAAAGAAGCTCACATTCGCCAAATTGATATTTCTGATTATGTTGAACAGGGATATGATGAAGATCAGCTTGAGCAGATCATCAAAGCCAGAGAAGAACACCTGGATGATTTTGATAAATATCTTAATGTAGAGATGCGTGGAGAGAACCTTAGGGAGATCAGGAAGGGTCTTCAGGAGGGGCTTGACGTATCTATATATGCTGATCATGAATATAACTGGCATCAGATGAGAGAGATAAGAAGAGGCCTTGAGAACCGCGTTGATGTAAGTATCTATGCAAAGCCACTCTACCAACCTCGTCAGATGCATGAGATAAGAAAAGGACTGGAAGCAGGAATTGATGTATCCAAGTATTCCAGTATGGTTAATTCTGCAAGTGATATGAAAGCAATAAGACTCAGGCTTGAAAAAGGCGAGGATGCAGGAAATTCCAAGTCCATGAGTCTTAATATTCAAGATGATATTGAACGAAGAGATGGCCATATAGCTGAGGAAAATGTTTCTGCCACAAGCAAATATAAGACTTTTGATGGATCAGAAAAAGAAAAGAGACATTTCCTTCAGATGACACCAGATGGACTAAAAGCTTATCTGACACTTCCAAGACTGAAAAGCGGAGGAAAGTATACACTTGATTTTGTATTAGAATTACTTAGTAAGGCTGGTATAACCTTTGGCATTAAGAAAGAAATAATCAGGGATATGGTAGACAACGAGAAGTATGAGGAAAAGATGCTTGTTGCAGAAGGTTATGGTCCTACTTTCGGTAAAGATGGTTACTACGAATTCTTTTTTGACAGAAAAGTTCCTACAGACATTGAGTTTGATAAAGATGGCTCAGCGAATTTTGATAACGTAAAGTATTTCTCCACAGTTACAGCTGGAGAGAAGCTTGCTGTATATCACCAGGCTATTCATGGATCTGATGGAAAGACAGTTAAGAACATAACTCTTCCTGGCAAGAACGGCCGTGACATGCCTGTAATAAAGGGCAGAGGCTTTATGGTGATGCCTGATCATAAGACTTACTGTGCAACTGTATCCGGTGGAATAAGATTTAAAGATGGCGAAATGATCATAAGTCCTCTTATGGTTGTTGAAGAAAAAAGAAAACCTCTTAACATAAAATTTGTCGGAACAGTCTGGGTTAAGGGAGAAGTCCCTGCAAAGTCTGTGATAAGGGCTCAGGGCGACGTTATCATAGACGGATATGTAGAAGGAACTACAATAGAGGCTGAAGGTGATATCGTACTTAGGAGCGGCTGCAACGGCCTGGAAAAGAAGGCTAGCCTGAAAGCAGATGGCAATATATATGCCAGATACCTTCAGAATCTTAATATATCTGTGGGAAAATCTATATATTGCAACAGCATAATCTATTGCGAAGCTGATGTAAAGGGCAGCGTTATGATCTTCGGTGAAGAAGGTGCCATAATTGGCGGAGATGTTGCCACTCAGATGGGTGTAAGTGCAGCTAAACTTGGAAGTGACAGCGATATAAAGACAATTGTAAGAGTAGGCGTAACTGCAGAACTTTTAAATAATTACAACAATATAAAGAAATCCATAGATAAAACCAAGCTTGAGCTGGAAACATTATATAAAGAACAAAAGCGTGTAGATACTGCCAATGCAAACTCCCGCGAGCAGCTACAATGGAAGATCAAGATTAATATGGCCGTCAGCACCAAGGAAAAAGAGCTTATCGGTTATGAAGAGAAGATGCAGGATATCAACGAGCAAATGTCGAGGGTAAAGGGAGCAAGTATCAAAGCAAGAAGCGTGATATACGCAGGAGTGCTTCTTATTATAGATGGTAAGCAGCTTCAGATATCTACAACAAGGGAAGAAAAAGGCGGAATTATCTATCAGAAATGATGATGGTTAATCTCGGCGGAATTATAGCCGAAAACTAACATGGAAATACATCCATGTATTTCCAAACATGTTTTAGGATACATCCTGTATCCTAACATGGAAATACATATTAAAGGTGAGCGAATGGCTGAAGAGAATACAGGAAGCAAACCAACAATCATAATAGTGGATGACTCTGAGATCAACAGGGATGTCTTAAAGGAGATCTTTAAGGATGACTACACCATTCTTGAAGCTGACAACGGTAAGGCAGCCATAGATCAGGTAGTTAAGAGCAGAGCCTTTTTATCAGCTATCCTTCTGGACATCAATATGCCCGAGATGGATGGCTTTGACGTGCTTGTAGAGATCGGCAAGGTTAAGCTCATTGATAAGATCCCTGTTATCATGATAACCAGCGACACATCTACAGAGACAGAGCGCAAGTGCTATGAACATGGCGTTGTAGATGTTATATGCAAGCCATTTGATTCTGTTATAGTCAAGCAAAAGGTTAGCCGCTCCATAGAACTTCTTATGTCCAAAAAACGTCTTGAGGATCAGCTGGGTACCCAGACAAGGCTTCTTCGTGCGCAGTTCCAGCAGCTCCAGAAGCAGCAGAAAGAACTTAAAAAGAATAACGCCATCATAGTAGAGAAAATCTGTACTATTGTTGAGTTCCGTAATCTTGAGTCGGGCTATCACCTAAGGCGTATTCATGACTTTGTTTCCATCCTGGGAAAATATGTGATGAAAATGTATCCAGAGTATGGCCTCACCGAGTATCAGCTCAATATCATGGCTGATGCTTCTGCCATGCATGATATAGGTAAGATCACAATCCCTGATACAATACTTCTTAAACCCGGAAGACTAACAAGAGATGAATTTGAAGTTATAAAGTCACATACCACTAGAGGATGTGATATTATCAGAATGCTCGCTGATATTCAGGACAAGGAGTATTTTGAATACAGCTATGATATCTGTAGACATCACCATGAAAAGTATGATGGCAACGGCTATCCTGACGGTCTTAAGGGTGAAGAGATCTCTCTGGCAGCTCAGCTCACCGGCCTTGCTGATATTTATGATGCCCTTATCAGCGAACGAGTATATAAGGCTGCATATTCCATGGATAAGGCTTTCGGAATGATAGTTAATGGAGAATGTGGTGTGTTTAACCCCAAGATCATTAATTGCTTCAGAGAAGCCAAACTTGAGATGAACAATGCCTTTATTAAGACTAAGATGAAGGAAGCTGAGGAAAATAAGGCACTCCACGGCGAAGATGACGATTATGATGCAGACGATGATGATTAAAGCTTATTATATTCTTCATCCTGTACGTTCAAGGATCTATTTATCTACATAAAAACGATTTACAAAAAAACTTGGATTTTTTCTTGACAAAAAATGATATATGTAATAATATAATATCCGTTGCTGATGCAGATGCAGCAGCACAAATTAAATATGTATGTGAGTGTAGCTCAGCTGGATAGAGCGTCTGGCTACGGACCAGAAGGTCGCGAGTTCGA
>CAMVNV010000130.1 GCA_947168935.1 uncultured Butyrivibrio sp.
ATAGGACATATCTAGTACATGTTTAGAAATACATGGATGTATTTCTATGTACAAAGATATAGGACATATCTAGTACATGTTTAGAAATACATGGATGTATTTCTATGTACAAAGATATAGGACATATCTAGTACATGTTTAGAAATACATGGATGTATTTCTATGTACAAATATGCGTTAAAACCTGAATTATCATTATGTGTTATTATATTAGGTGGAAAAAAAGAAAGAGGAAAAAGAAAATGAAAAAAACACGTGTTTTTAGGACTATAAGTTTAGTCCTGGCAATTGTCATGTGCACATGTCTTTGCGGATGCGGAAGTGGCCTTCGTTTCATGTTTGGAACAGGCGGCACTGCAGGAACATATTATGCATATGGAGGAGTTCTCGCCCAGTACATGAAGCAATATGCGGGCGTCAGGGTTACTGCCGTTTCAACAGGCGGTTCTAAAGCTAACATCCAGAGTATTCAGGATGGCGATTTCCAGCTTGGATTCACACAGTCAGACGTTATGTCTTATGCCTGGTACGGAACCAGAGCATTTGAAAAAGACGGAGCAACTCACGATTTCAGAGTTCTCGGCTGTCTTTATGCTGAAACAGTTCAGCTTATCACGATGGATCCTGATATCCACTCTGTAGCTGATCTTAAAGGCAAGAGTATCTCTATAGGTGAGGCTGGTTCAGGTGTTTACTTCAACGCACTTGACGTACTTGAAGGAGCCGGCATCACACTTGATGACATCAAGCCCCAGTACCAGTCTTTTGAAGATTCCAAGGAATCACTCAAGGATGGGAAAATAGATGCAGCCTTCATTGTAGCCGGAGCTCCAACTACAGCTATCACTGAGCTTGCTACAACTAATGGCGTAAGGATCCTTGGAATTGATGGCGATCTTCGTGACAGCATCATAGAAAAATGTCCTTACTACTCTGCTTATACTATTCCTGCAGGAACATATCCCGGACAGGACGAAGATGTAGAAACAATCACTGTTAAGGCAACTGTTGTTGTATCAGCATCACTTGACGAGTCAACAGTTTATGACCTTACAGCTGCTATATTCGACCACGTTGATGACATTACATTAGAAAATGCCAAAGGCGCTGAACTTAATCTTGAAAATGCAACCAGCGTAACTGATGTGCCTTATCACAAAGGCGCTGCCAGATACTATGCTGAGCACGGAATCACAGTAAGAACGGAGGAATGATATATTGAGTACTACTAATAATAAAGACATAAATACAGAATCAAATATCTTAAATGCCTCCGATGCTGCTGTTCAGAATCAGGCAGGAGGCACAGACATCGACTCTGTTATGCGTAAGTATGACAGAGAGTCCAACACAAGAGTCTGGACCGGAGTTCCAAAGATTGTTGTTACAGTCGTACTTGCACTTTTTTCACTCTGGTGCATATATGTAACACTCTTTGCAACCTTCCTTGAAGAGATAAGACTTACATCCTTCATGGCACTTATAGTCCTTATGGGCTTTTTGATCTATCCTCATAAAAAAGGTCTTACAAAGCCCAACTACATTCCAATTGGCGATATTATCTTCATGCTTCTTGGAACAGCATCATACCTTTACTTTACTTTTAATGCTAATGATATTATCAACCAGGGAACAAGATTTGAGTGGTACCAGATCATAATAGGTATCGTTGGAATTGCCGCACTTGTAGAAGTTACAAGAAGATGCGTAGGTATGCCTATCCTTATCGTAGCAGCATTCTTTGTTATCTATGCTCTTACGATTGGTCTTACTAACCCAAGCTTCCCCGGAAGAGTCAGATACCTTGTACGTAACCTTTTCTATACAAAAGGCGGTATCTTATCAACACCTGTAAACGTATGTTCCAAGTACATCGTAGTATTTATCATCTTTGGAGCATTCCTTGAAAGAACAGGTATCTCAAGCTTCTTTATCGAGCTTGCAAACAGCATTGCCGGAAGATTTGCAGGAGGCCCTGCCAAGGTTGCCGTTATCTCTTCTGCTCTTTGCGGAATGGTATCAGGTTCATCAGTAGGTAACACAGTTACAACAGGTTCTGTAACTATCCCTATGATGAAAAAGACAGGCTACAAAAACGAATTTGCTGCCGCTGTAGAAGCAGCTTCATCAACAGGTGGTCAGATCATGCCACCTATCATGGGAGCTGCAGCCTTCCTTATGGCAGACTTTATCGGTGTTCCATATTCAGATGTAATCGGTAAGGCAGTACTTCCTGCTATCCTTTACTTCTTTGGAATATTCATTACAGTTCACCTTGAAGCTAAGCGCCTTAGACTTACAGGTATTCCTAAGGACCAGCTTCCAAGCTTCTTTAAGCTTATCAAAAAGGTATACCTACTAATCCCTATCGTTATGCTGATCGTGTGGGTTTCAGGCAACTATATGACTATGCAGAAAGCCGCTTCACTTGCCATTATCCTTTCTATCATAGTCGGATTCATCAATAGAGACGCTAAACTTAATCCAAAGAAGATCCTTGATGCTCTTTCATCAGGTGGAAAAAGTGCTATCACAGTTGGCGCAGCCTGCGGCGTAGCCGGAATCATCTCCGGAGCTATCACAATGACAGGTCTTGCTAACGAACTAATCAACGCTATCGTAAGCGTTGCAGGTGACAAGCTCATCATCGCACTTGTTCTTACAATGCTTTGCTGTATCGTACTTGGAATGGGCGTTCCAACAACAGCTAACTACTGCATCATGGCTGCTACAACAGCTCCAATCCTTATCAGAATGGGTGTTCCGATCGCAGCTGCTCACTTCTTTGTATTTTACTTTGGTATCGTTGCTGACATTACTCCGCCTGTAGCCCTTGCAGCCTATGCTGGATCTGCTATTGCCAAGAGTAACCCTATGAAGACTGCCTTTACCGCATCAAGACTTGCTATCGCAGCTTTCATAGTTCCATACATGTTCTGTCTGAGCCCGGCGCTCCTTATGATAGAGACAACTCCACTGCAAGTTGCCCAGATAAGCCTTACAGCTATTATCGGTATATTCGGCCTTGCATCAGGACTTGAAGGCTACTGCTTTACTGATATAAACAAGATCATCAGGGCTCTTACAGTAATAGGCGGACTTCTTCTCATCTATCCGGGAATTGCCACAGATGGAATCGGACTTATTCTTGTAATAGGTTCACTTGCATTTCAATTTATTATGTCTAAAAAGACAGTTAATCGCGCGGAGGCATGAAAATAATGGAGAATCTTAAATTCCCAGTAATTACAATTGGCAGAGAATACTGTGCATACGGACGTACCATCGCTGGTATGCTTTCAGAAAGACTCGGAATCCCCTACTATGACAAGGACTTTGTGAAAAAAACTGTTATAGAAAGCGGATTTTCTGAAGATGAAGTCAACTCTGAAGGAGAATCACTCTCTACCTTGTCTCTTTTTATAGAGCACTTCTTAAACGGAACAGCTGCTTATAACTCCTATGACGATATCTTCAATGCTCAAAAGCATGTCATCGTAGATCTGGCTCAAAAGCCCTGTATCATAGTTGGAAGATGCGCTGACTTCGTTTTAAAAGAAGCAGGCATCAAGTCTCTTGACGTATTCCTTTATGCTGAGACAGACTTTAAGCTTGAGCGTGCAGCTCAGCTCCATCCCGGAAACGATGAGGCTCACCTTAAAAAGATCATGAAAAAACAGGACGAACTTCGCCGCATCTATTACAAGCATTATACAGGTCACGACAGCTATGATTTCTCTAACTATGACCTGTGCCTTAACACAGGAATCATCGGTGTTGAGAAATGCGTAGACATTATCGAAGAAATCGTAAAATGTAATTAAAGAGAATTGAAAAGGGACGCTGAACATGATCCAGCGCCCCTTTTCTTATATAAACTAATTTCTCATACCCGTATTTAAATCGATATATATACATTTTTGAATCATAGATTCAAAAATGCAGCAATAGAGCCAATTGAGTTCGACTTCGTCGAAGGCTCTATTGCCAACCGATTCATCGAATCACGAAACACGCAGTAAATGCGCGTTTCTGTAATTTACATTTAAGAAGTCATAATTTCAAAGAATTATCTCTTTTTAATGAATTACACGATGTAGTTAATACCTGTTCTGAAATACATGGATGTATTTCAAGGTACTGAACCATATCTTATAACTAATCTCAGCCTATCAGGCAGCTTCAGCTTTTTTCTTAAATGCCTTCACAAGTATGAAGCAGCAAAGTGCGATCACTACTGCATCTGCGATATAGAGGATAACTCTCCATATAGCCATCTTATTTGAGTAGTTCTCCGGATAATAAGCACGGCTGTTAGCTACTACATACAGAGCATTCTTAGCTGACTGTCTCATAGCCTGCTGAGCTCCGTTTGTATCTCGGAACTGAACATTATTGGTCTGAGTTGGATAGTTAACAAGCATCATATCTGTACCATTTCTGATAGCCTGATCTGATGACATGTATCCATATACACCAAAGTA
Source organism: uncultured Butyrivibrio sp. (assembly GCA_947168935.1). GTDB lineage: Bacteria > Bacillota > Clostridia > Lachnospirales > Lachnospiraceae > Butyrivibrio. The sequence goes on from CAMVNV010000130.1 coordinate 4,485, forward strand.
GTCAGTAAGAACGAAGCCCTTGAAGCCCCATTCACCGCGAAGTACATCTTTAAGAAGTTCAGAGCATCCGCCTGCCCATCTGTTTCCGATGTAGTTGAAGGATGACATAACTGCAAGACATCCATAATTCTTAACGCACTTTTCGAAAGGCTTAAGATATATCTCACGAAGTGCCTGCTCATTAGTCCATGTGCAGAGCATATCACAGCGGTTCTGTTCCTGATCGTTAAGTGCAAAGTGCTTCATATAAGCATATACGCCATTTTCCCATGCGCCTGCTACAGAATTACCTGCAACATATCCTGACAGAACTCCGTCTTCTGAATAATACTCAAAGTTACGACCTGCAAATGCTGTTCTGTGAATATTCATGGCAGGTGCATACCAGCCGGAAGTATCCATTTCATCAGCCATTACACCAATATAGTAACCAAAATCATGAGCAAGCTGCTTGTTAAATGTAGCCGAGATAACAACGCCTACAGGGAATCCAAGTGAACCAACGCCTGTAAAGTTGTTATTGATAGATGAAGGTCCGTCGCAGTCATTTGTACGGATCTTGTCAACGCTGTCAATAGAGTTGGTCTGATAACCTCCAAGTGAGATGATATCGTTCATTTCATCAAGTGTAAGCTGATCCATGAACTGATCCCACATAGGATCATCCTTGTCGATGCCGACCATATCTTTTAACTTAATGCCGTTATCCGCTCCTGTTGTGATGGCAGCTGCGTTTGGATCTTCATCGGCAGCAGTTGCTTCAGGAGTCAGATAATTACTGATGTTATAGAAGGAAGCCTTAGCTTCATCTGTCATGTTGTAATCAGAAGGAGCCTTGATAGCATCCTTGTAGTTGGCAAAGCCATCAGCTCTTGAAAGATATTCTACTTCGCCTTCTGCAAAATCAAATCTGTTAGTAACTTCTGACTGATCAGAGTTACGTCCCTTGATCTCGGAAGCTACTTTATAAGTCTTGGAATCGATTATATTATGAGAATCTTTATTAATGGAAATAATATAATCTCCTGCTTCAAGCACGTATCCCTTTGCATCCTTGTAGTCATAGGAAGCCATGTCTTCAAGTTCAAAAGATACTGTGATTGTCTGAGAAGCACCTGGCTCGATGATATCAGTTTTTTCAAACTGAACGAGGTTTGCAGATGCCTTCTCAATTCCGCCATTTGTATATGGAGGATTGTAATAAACTTCGATTACATCTTTTCCTGCAACGCTTCCTGTATTAGTTACAGTTACGTCAAATGACAATGTTCCATCAGATTCTGTGATCTCGCCCATCTTCTGGTCAAATGTTGTATAAGAAAGTCCATATCCAAATGGATACTGAACAACCTTATCATAGTCAATAAGACCTTCAGTAGCAGCTGTCTCATAGAACTTGTAGCCTACATAGATTCCTTCTACATAGTTAACAAAAGATACATAGGCTGTAGACTCAACACCGGTAAAGCCTGTTGATGTATAAGCCATGTCATCCATGTTCTTATAATTGAAATCACCAAAGTTATTCCACCACGGTGTATCTTCAAAATCATAAACATAAGTATCGATGAGCCTTGCAGATGGATTAACTTCTCCTGCAACGATCTCACCAAGTGCTCTCATACCAACGTGTCCCTGACCTGCTGTCCAGAGAACGCCCTTGATCTGCGCATAATCTTTTACAAATCCAAGTTCGAAAGCATTAGCTCCGTTATAAACAAGGATTACCTTATCAAAGTTCTTACATACAAGGTCGATCATCTCTTCTTCTCTGTTAGAAAGCTGAAGATAATGGTCACCCTCATCCCAGTCATTGCCTTTATTTAAGGTATCGTCATAAACACCTGCTGTATAGGTTGTTCCATCCTGGAAAGAACCATCAACAACTGCAGGCATATTAGCAGGAAGGTCTGCACCCTCACCACCTGAGCGGCTTATAACGATCATTGCTGTATCTGAGAATGATTTAGCGTTACTAATAAGTGAATCTGTATAAAGAGATACATTAGGTTCAGGAAGTGTCCAGTCCTGAGCCCACATACCAACTTCAGGTCTGTCAGCCTTATAATCTGTATAGAACTGAGTAAGTTCAGAATTGGTCTCAATTCCGGCATCTTTTAGAGACTGAAGGATATCAGTTGTAGCATAGGCATTGTTAAGAGCACCTGATCCGGCACCGCCAAGGATAGGATTGATTGAAGCCCAGCCAAATACATTGAGCTTATCACCCTTTGCCATAGGAAGAATGTTATCGTCGTTTTCAAGAAGTGCGATACCTTCTTCACCGATCTGAACTGCAACTTCAGTTGCCTTATCTGATGTTGCCTTTGAGATTGTTCCACTACCTGTTACAAGATCCAGCATAGTGCTCATAGGTCCTGTGCAGATCATGTTGACTACGATGCAGATACCTGCAAGAAGAGCTACAAAAAGACAAGCTTTTGTTCTGCCCTTAGCAGGTTCTTTTTTCATAACCTTGCCAACTACGATCCTGAGAATGATCCAGCACACTATGATAATGCCAAGTGCGATAAGGTATGGCCTTAGCGTGGTAAGGACATTCAATACATCATCAAAATTAATAGCCAGCATATTGATTAATCTCCTTTCTTAGCTTCTCCTTCTGGGAATATAATCTTGTTAACAAAAAAGAATATTACCATCGAGATACCACCATTTAGAACTACAGTTCCTATATTGTAAACAAAATCAGGTACAAAGTGGCCTGCAACAGCTACCCATACGCAGTTGATGGAGTTTACTATGCAGGTAATGATAATAAAGGCGATTACATACCACATAGCCTGGAAGTATATATTGCCCTTACTTCTGAAAACAAAGCTTCTCTGGATCGGGAAGTTAATGCACTCACCAATTACCATGGCTACCATGTAAGCCCAGAAGTATCTCATACCGCCACTGGCCTGGTCATAACCGATGATATTCCACAGGAATTCAATTCCGAAGAGATTAACAGGAATACCCGGCCAGCCATAATCAGTTTCAGGCATGAAAGAAAAGGCTTTAGGCAGGAACTGAAGGATAAAGTACTTAAAGACTGTGATCAGGTTACTTACGATCACAAAAAGTCCTCCTTCTCTGATCCATTTAGCTGCAACTGGATGCTTGTCAACAAAGCTGTTCCAAAAATTCACTTATTACCTCCTTATCCGCATGATGCCATGCTACTAAATTACGTAAGTAATATATATTTCTTTGGAAAAAAATATAACAATAAGTAAACTGCCTCTGTGCTTACTAATTTATCCGTTTATTTTCTTTTCATATTTCTTGTTAGCACTGCTGTTCTTGAAATAGCCTTTAATGACCCTTCCAAGACCGCTCCAGAAGTGCCCGTTAACTATTTTCACAATGCCACTTACCATCTCCCTGCTGACAGCACCGCCTGTCATCTTGGCCATGGCTCTGAATGGCATATTGTAGATAAAGAGAATATTAAGATCAGGCTTACCGGCATCTTCAGCCTTCTTTTTCATCTTGGTAAGCTTCTTATAAGCAAACCTTGCAAGTCCGCTCTTGGAGTAATAGAGCTGGCATATAGCATCGTTAGGACCGAGCTCTCCGCTCCATTTACCGATCGGTATGGAGTAGCCAAGAAGCTTTTCAAACTCGCTGTCAGGTACCTGCTGAATATTTGCGCTAAAATAATGCTCCATCTCTTTTTCGTCATATGGATATTCAGTAGTTGTGCCCTTAACATGGAGGCTGACTGACATCACCATATCATTAACGTTTCTGCCGATCATGATATCGTAGTCGCCTTCTTCAACCTCCCATTTGTTCGTCTTAACGTTCCAGTATCTGAAGGTCTTGTCATCAAAATCAATGCTTACCTGAACGTTTCCTCCTGCAGGGATCCAAACTTTCTTAAAGCCCTTAAGCTCTTTTCTCGGCCTGTATACCTTTGAATTTTTAAGTCCTACATATAACTGAACAACCTCTGCGCCGTCCATCTGTCCTGTATTAGATACAGTTACAGTTACGAACTTATCCGACACCTTAATATCTGAATAGGCAAAAGAGGTATATGAAAGGCCAAAACCAAATGGATACAAAACAGGGATATTGGCTGTGTCATAGTATCTGTAACCAACATATAAGCCTTCTCTGTACTCGGAAGTACGCTCAGGACTTGGATAATATCTATAGCAAGGCGTATCTTCAAGGCGCCTCGGGATAGTCTCAGCAAGGCGTCCTGACGGATTAGTCTTACCTGTCAAAATATCCATGGAAGCACCCGCACCTGCCTGACCATTTAAATGCATATGTACAAGCGCCTTGAAATAATGATGCCAAGGCATCTCGATAGCAGAACCTGCACTGATGATACCAATAAGATTTGGATTAGCCTGACCAAGCTCCTGTAAAAGAGTTATCTGGTTCTGAGGAATTCTCATATGCTCTCTGTCAAGGCCCTCAGATTCACTGATTTCATTTAGACCAAAGAAATACAGAACTACGTCTGCTTTAGAAGCAAGATCCAGTGCCTCTTTTTTCATAGTGACATCTTCTTCGCCGCCGCGAAGGTATCCTCTTGAGGATCCAACGATCTGAAGGTCATAAGAAGAGGCTATTTCTGTAATCTTTTCGCATTTTGTAGGTTTTACAAGTGATGAACCTGCGCCCTGATAGCGCGGATCAAAGGCAAAGTCACCTATTATGGCAACCTTGGTCTTTGGTTTAAGTGGAAGTATCTGATTTTCGTTCTTTAAAAGGATCGCACTTTCACAGGAAGCCTTTCTTGCAAGGGTGTGATGACCCTCTTCATCAAAAGTCTCCTTGTGATCTTTGGCATTATTACTAAGCTCCATTACAGCTGTAAGGAGGTTATCTACTCTAAGATCTATCTCAGCTTCTGTGATCTTGCCGGATTCTACAGCTTCTATAAGCTCTCTTGCAGAATCAAGACCAGGATTAGGCATTTCAAGATCTGACCCTGCCTTAACGCCAAGAGCATGGTCATTGGAAGCACCCCAGTCAGTTATAACTATGCCATCAAAGCCCCATTCGTTTCTTAAGATGTCTTTTAACAGATGCTCATTTTCATTGGCATAAGTTCCGTTTACTTCGTTATAGCTGGTCATAATGGACTTTGCATGAGCTTCTTTGACAGCGATCTCAAAACCTGTCAGGTAGATCTCACGAAGAGTTCTTTCATCAATAACGCTGTTCATAGCCATACGTCTCATTTCCTGGCTGTTTACAGCAAAGTGTTTTGGACATGAATATACGCCATTTGCCTGGATTCCTCTTGTATAGGAGGCAGCCATCTTGCCTGCAAGATAAGGATCTTCTGAGAAATACTCAAAGTTTCGGCCGCAAAGAGGG
>CAMVNV010000131.1 GCA_947168935.1 uncultured Butyrivibrio sp.
TCGAACCCCCGACCCACGGCTTAGAAGGCCGTTGCTCTATCCAGCTGAGCTACGGGCACACGCTGCATAAGACATAAAAGTTATATGCAAGAGCAGGTGATGGGAATCGAACCCACCTATCCAGCTTGGAAGGCTGGTGTTCTACCAATGAACTACACCTGCTTGGTAAAACAATGCGTTACAACTCTGGTGAACGAGTCGGGGTGACAGGATTCGAACCTGCGGCCTCCTGGTCCCAAACCAGGCGCTCTAGCCAAACTGAGCCACACCCCGTTCTTGGTGTTCGGTGGAAACTCATCAGCGCCGCAACGCAAGTGCTATTATATATCAGTTTTTCAAAACTTGTCAACACACTTTTTGAAAAAATTTTTACTCGTTTAATTATGAACATTATATCGCATTTAGATAAGATTTGCGACATAGTTTTTTGCACGGTGATTGACACATATAGAGGCGATAATATACAATACTTTCTATGCGGATATGGCGGAATTGGCAGACGCGCAGGATTTAGGTTCCTGTACCGAATGGTGTAAGGGTTCAAGTCCCTCTATCCGCACGAATAAAAGTATCAAGCTGTTTTAAGGCCCTGCCGGTTGTCGGCAGGGCCATTTTAATGTCAGAATATTTATCTCAGCATATTTATATCCAGATATTTATTTATGTCACAACTTATGACTTTTATAGATCATTTAAATTTTGCAAGTTCATCTGAAAGAAGTTTTTCCATATCTCTTAAAGCCTGTCCTCTGTGACTTATGGAATTCTTTTCTTCAGGAGATATCTGTGCAGAAGTCTTACCAAACTGTGGAAGGAAGAAAATAGGATCATATCCAAAACCATTCTCACCGGCTATCTCGTGCCCTATAATGCCTTCCATTGTCTTTACGGACGTAAGTACTCTTTCATCAGGTAAAACGGCTGAGACGGCGCATACGAAGCGTGCAGTACGCTTATCATCCGGTATACCCTCAAGTCTTTCTATTATCTTTGCATTCTTTTCAGGATAAGGAGTGTCTTTTCCCATATAACGAGCAGAATAAATGCCTGGTTCGCCGCCAAGAGCATCGATCTCAAGGCCAGAATCATCTGCAAGTACGATAGACTCTGTATCTCCATTTTTTCTAAGAACCTTAGCTATTGAAGAAGCCTTGATCACAGAATTTTCTGCAAAGGTTGTGCCATTTTCTTCTATATCCTCAAATACACCTGCTTCCTTCATGGATACTATCTCAAGGCCAAGGTGTCCCATTATCTGCCTTATCTCACGCAGTTTGTCATTGTTACCAGTTGCAAATACTATTCTCATATTCTATCTCCCTACAAAAATATTTATAAATAGCTGTCTGAAATAATACCAGACAGCCTTATATCGTAACTATATTTATTTTCCCATATCAGCATATGCATACATAACGGCTTTGTAAAGTCCTGTAACTATGTGATCCTGATAGCTGTAATCTACTGATACCCCTGAGACGCCGTCTGACACCGTAGGAGCCTTTGGAACTGTAACAAGAACAGATGGAGCATCAAGAACTTTCATAAGCTCGTAGGGGCGTTCTGACAGGGATAAAGCCGTTATGCTGTCCACATGTCCTGTTCCGCCAACCTCATATGATATATCTGCAAGAACCTGCTTTGCAAAATCATCATTTCCATATTTTCTCAGATACATCGCATCATTATAGTACACGCTCGTATCTGCTGCGCAGTCTATGCAGATAACAAGATCAGGAGCTATCTCACGGATAAAAGCTTTTTTATCAACAAGCTCGATCTCGTTAGAATCAGTCCTTGAAAGATAGGCTTTTACTCCGTCTTTTTCAAGTTTATCTTTAAGAGCAAGCGCTTCATAAAGCGCTATGTCATCGCCTTCTGAAGTGGCATTTGCAGCATCACCAAGGATGGGATCTATGACTACTATCTTTTCATACATCTCATGAGGGTTCACAAAAGAAACGGACAGAGTTCCGTTATCAAGTGTGCTTGTATATTCATATATGTCATCAAGCTGAAATTCAAGGCTGGATGTGCCGTCGCTTTGCGGGACACAAAGACATCCTGTGACATTTGAAGGAGTGGTTATGGAAGAATCTTCTGTATAGAATCCATCTCCATCTGCCACCTTAATAATAAGCTGGCATGTAGTCACACGATTTTCAATAACTATATCTTCAGATTTAGTGCCCTGAGGAAGGGAGAACATAATACTGTCTCCCTCTTTGGACAAAGACATCTTAAAAGCTTTATCAACAAGGGCATATTGTTCGCTTTTGGTCACAGGTTCCTTAACAAGTGCATTATCCCCAAGGACAACACTTCTGGTACTCAGATATACGAACATAAAAGAAAGCGCAATGACAGAAAAAAGCGCAGCTACTACTGCTGTTTTTTTCAAAAGCGCAGTATACAGCTTATCGCGTCTTTCTTCCTGCCATATGGCAAGCTCCCCCGCCCCAAGCTCAATGTCTTTTTCCATATCCTCAGTCATTTGTTCTATCCTTTCTGCGTGGAGGCTTAGCCCCCATGTACTGGTAGAAATATGTCTTAAGCATTCCGTTGTAGATCTTGCGGTTCTTGTCTGCCTTTTTACCTATTGCATCCTGGGCTTCCTCAAAGGAAGTGATCATGTACATAGACCAGTCGTCAAGCGCTTTGTAACGCTGTCCGAGGGTGCGATAGAGGCTGTAAAGGTTTGATTTATCACCGATTCTCTCACCATACGGCGGGTTAGTGATGATAAATCCGTATTTCTTTCTATGAGAAAGCTGTGCTACATCTCTTGTCTGGAAATGGATAAGGTCGCCAACGCCTGCCTTATCTGCGTTGATCCTTGCTATCTCTATAACATCAGGGTCTATATCGTATCCCTGAATATCTGTCACGACGTTAAGGTCAACCTCTTCTTCGCACTCCTGTCGTACATCTGCCCAGTTCTTGGGAGTGATAAGGTGTGTCCACTTTTCTGCGTTAAAAGATCTGTGAACGCCAGGTGCGATATTGGCTGCGATCATGGCTGCTTCTATCGGGATAGTACCTGATCCGCAGAAGGGATCAATAAGTATCCTGTCCGCATGCCATGGAGTCAGCATTATAAGGGCTGCTGCCAGGTTCTCAGCAATAGGAGCCTGAGATTCAAGCCTTCTGTAACCTCTCTTATGAAGAGATACGCCTGTAGAATCAAGAGCCACAGTTACTTCATCCTTATAGAGGAATACTCTGATAGGGAATTCTTCGCCATCTTCCGGGAATATGGAGGTGTTATAAGCTTCCTTCATACCCTCTACCATGGCTTTTTTCATAACTCTTTGAATATCACTTGGGGAAAAGAGTGCGCTCTTAACTGTAGAAGCCTTGGTAACCCAGAACTTTCCATCCTTTGGAATGAATTCATCAAGAGGAAGTGCCTTGGTTCCCTGAAAGAGCTCCTCATATGTTGTTGCTGTAAATGAACCTATCTTGATAAGGACTCTTTCTGCGGTTCTTAAACATATATTGGCTCTGCATACTGCATCTGCATCTCCCTGAAAAGATACTCTGCCATCTGCAACCTCTGTAATATCATATCCAAGGTCGATGATCTCTCTTTTTAGTACTGCTTCAAGTCCCATATGACAAGGGGCTACCAGTTCATAATACTTCATAAAATGTGGTTCCTTTTTAATATCTAAAAATTTGCTTTTTCATTGCATATACATACATCATTTTAGCATACAGACGCACAAAGGCATAGAGGCCTGCAGAGGACAACAAAAAGCGCCCTTTCCAAGCATAAAGCTAAGGAAGGGGCGCTTAGTATTACTCCTCAAATTCGATCCATTCTCCGTCTTCGTAGTAGATAATGCCTTTATAATCCTCTACGGCTTCACCGTTTTCTTTGTGATATTCTTCTGTACATAAAAAAGAAGCCGGAAGAATTCTCCGGCCCCTTTAATGTATTTAAAGAGCAATGAATTTCTGAGTTGTTTCGTTGAGCTGTTCTGTAACTTCTGTATTTCTATCCATAGCTTCAAAGATTTTCTTGATACCTGCTACGATCTCTGTGGAGTTCTCAGCACTCATATTGATCGCAAGTGAACTTTCCTGTACGGAATTGGTGATAGTATCTACAGATTCAACCATAGCGCTCATGATGCCATTAAGGTCATCTGCTTTTTCACTGAAGTTTGAAAGAAGCTCATTCATTACTTCAGCAGTATGTCCGTATTTCTCACCTGTATCAACAAATTCATCATAATCCCCAATAACTGTTCCGTTGATGAACTCAAGAACTTCCTGGGCATTAGATGCAAGCGATTTAACTGCCTGGGTTACATCAGCAGCAATATCCTGAATGGTTGCTGCTGTCTGACGGGAATTGGCTGCAAGTGAACTTATCTCATCAGCAACAACTGCAAAGCCCTTACCTGCTTCGCCTGCTCTTGCTGCTTCGATGGATGCGTTAAGAGCAAGGAGATTGGTCTGACTTGCGATATCAAGAATATCATTAGTAAGGTCACTGATCTGGCTAACCTTCTCTGAATCCTTAACAGAACGGGACAATGTTTCTGACAGAACAGACATTCTTTCATCAACATCAGATTTCTTGGTGTTAACCTTAACTTTAAGATCATCTGCTTCATGCTTTATTTCATTAGCAGTACCTGTACCCTCAACTGCCTGGTCAGTAATTCTCTGAGCTGCCTGTTTAACATCTTCTACTCTTGAATTAATAGCTTCGATAATGTTAACAACTGATTCCATGTTGGCTGAAAGCTCTTCTAAAGCTGCAGAAGAATTGGTTACATTGTCATCTGCGATCTGAAGCTGTGAGCTAACCTGTTCTGAACTTTCTGTAAGGACAACAGTTCCATCCTTAACGTCCTTCATGATGCCCTGAAGTGTAGCAATAAAATGATTTATACCATTTTTAATATACAAAAGTTCTGATTTAGTCTTTGTATTGATGCGGGCGGTAAGATCTCCTTCGCCCTTTTCAATGTTCTCGATGATACTGCTGACTTCACCGCTTATTGAACGAATCTTAACTACAATACTTGAATAAGTAACTATGAAATTAAGCACTATCAGAACGAGTACTATTGCTATACCAATTCCAGCAACTATTCTTCCTCTTGCAAGAAGATCATTCATCATAGTCTTAGTACTTGATGCATTATCCTGAATTGCCTGATCCAAGACTTTAGTAGAATGAATAATAGCTACTTTCTGAATCTCAGCCTTATCAAAGAGAATCTTGTAAGCATTGGACTGATCTCCAGCGTCTCTTTTTGCGATAGCATTATCTACATGCTCACACATCTTCTTGTATTGTGACTCAATTTCGGTCATCTGGGCCTGAGCTGCTTCGTTATTGTAAGATTTGAAATCGTTATTAAGATCACTAATGTCACTCTCAATTGCTGCCTTTGCTACAGAAAGCTGTGGCAAAAGAGCATCCTGTGTTTCAGAAGAGGTTGCTGCAACATAGCCGGTAACCTGATCATAGTAAGACATAACATCTGTTTTAAGATTAGCTTCGTGCTCTGTAAGATTCATCATCGAGTCAAACATATCTACACTTTTAGTAGTAGATGTGTTCATGGCATTCATGATAAGAAACATGACAGCCAGAAAAGCTATAAGCATACATATGTTCAAAGCTAATATCTGAACTACTATTGAATTTAATTTGCTAACCTTTACAGGGTCTTGTGTATTTTTAGCCATGTCAGTACCTCCTTTCTTATTGTCTGGAATAGTAATCAGCAAGAACGCTGTTTACCTGCTTTCTAAATCCGTTTGCATCCACGTCGCCTTCTGCAAAGTGATAGAAACAGTAGCAAAGGCCATCATCACTATTACCAACGCCTTCAGGAAGCTGCATCCAGTGCCAATTGGATGTCTTATCTGCACTTATATAATCAGATATAGTCTGTGCAAAAGGATCTGATGCCACATATTTGCAATCTGTAAATGGACTTACAAATCCTGCACCTTCTACGAGGATCTTCTGACCGGCATCTTCTGAACACCACTGAAGAAATGCAAGTGCAGCTTCAGTATTACCTTCTTTGGCAACAGCCCACCACTGCGGTGCAGATGTAAGGATTGTCTGCATACCACTTTGGAATGCATAAGGTACCATTCCAACTTCAAAGCTTCCTGCAGCCTGGTATTCAGAAGCATAATCACCAACAAGCGAAGCTCCGATCCAGGAACCTTGTGTTACAAAGGCATATTTACCAGCTGCAAAGTTACCAACCTGCTGATCATATGTTCCCTTAGTCAAAAGATCAGGGTCAGAATATTCATTAAAAAGCTCTATCATTGCAGCATAATCAGAAAATCTTGCTTCATCAACCTGATAACTATTAGCTATCTGATCCAGATAAGTAGTATCATCTCTTGAAAGACCTGAATCTATATAAACACCAAACAGATGGTTACCTGCTGACCAGCCAAGATTCTCCGGCTCAGCACAATAACCTATTACTGCAGTTATTCCAAGGGAGCTCTTCTTGGCATCAATAGTTTCAAATGCATTCCTAAGTGCATCCGGACTAGTAATAGAAGATGGATCTATTCCGCACTTACTAAGGATATCCGCATTATATGCAAGTCCAATTGCCTCAGTAGTATATGGGAAGCCTATTGTCCCATATGTTGCATCGGTGTAGGCTGCGCTGGTTCGCTTGGTCCATTCCTGGTCGCTCATATCAACCAGAAGGCCTTCCCAGTTTGCAAAACCTGATGCTTCGCAGGCAATAATATCGGGCATCTGATCAGACAGATAATAACCTTTAATGGTTGCTGATACATCAACGCCTGCCGGCACTGCCATTACAGTAACTTCAATGCCAGTCTCTTTTGTATATGCAGCAGCAAGTTCCTCTATCTGGCTATTAACTTCGCTTTTAACATTGAGCAAAGTAACAGACCCTGAGGCCGTTTCAGAAGCCGCCTCTGTAGAAGCTGTTTCTACTTCCGAATTTTTTTGGCATCCTGCAAGAGCCCCACACACTAACACGAATGAAAATAGTAATGCGCAAAATTTTCTCATAGAAAACCTCCAATACACATCAACTGCATATTTTTAAAGCCCTTTTCATATTCATCTGTACATCAATATTGAAAAAAACAAAGATAACAATATAGAAATACACTTTATTTATCGTATTATTTTTCAAAAAAATTAGGTCCATAAATTTTTAGTTCATAATTATAAAAAAGGCCCCAGACGCTTCAAAGAGCATCCAGAGCCTAATTGTATATATAAAACCCACTATCGATTAATTTATTTTGCCTACTGTTCCACCAGGGAAAATCTGTCCATCTACTGTCACCTGTTCTATCACCGTAGTACGCGGTGAATCGATAAGGGATATCAGGCGCTGTGCAGCAAGACGTCCAAGTGTTTCTGTATCCTGATGAAGTGTAGTAAGCGGAGGATGCATACGCATCGCTATCGGAATTCCGTCGAATCCGGCAACCGAAACATCAATTCCAGGCTGTAATCCCATCATGTGAATTGCACCAATTCCGCCGATCGCGGCAAAATCATCCGGATAAAGAATACATGTTGGCGGATCTTTAAGCTTTAAAAGCTGCTCCGTGCAGGCAAAAGCTTTTGATGTATTACGATAATCGCCCTCAAGGACATATTCTTCGGGAACATCTATACCAAAACTTTCACAGGTCTTATAAAAGCTCGAAAGACGGCTTTGTGTAACGGATGAATAAGCACCATGAACATATGCGATCTTTCTGTGCCCCTGTGAAATACAATATGTCACGAGATCCTTCATGCCTTTAATGTTATTGGACATGATCGCAATTCGATTGTCAAAGACATGGTCTATGGTGACAACCGGAATATTACCTCTTATCAGCTCTTCTACTTTAGGATCATAGAAATTAACGCAGGCAATAACGACACCGTCAAATCCCCTATATTGAACGTGCTCAAGATAACTTCTTGGCTGCTCGCCTTCTGCCTGGCTGTTTATAAACGTAATATCATAACCTGATGCTTCTGCAGTTCTCTTAAAAGAATCAAGCACATGAGCAAAATAGTCATGGGTAAGTCCTGACATCGCATCATCTACAAACAGCACCCCTAAATTGTATGATCTGCTTGTTTTCAGGGCTTTAGCAGCTGCATTTGGAAAATATCCCATATCAGAAGCTATAAATTTTATTTTCTGTTTTGTCTCTTCACTTATATCGCCCCGGTCATTTAATGCCTTCGAAACGGTCGCTATAGAAACACCGCAGGCATCAGAAATATCCTTCATTGAAACCTTTTGACTCATAACCACCTCAAAATTAGATAAAACCAACTACTTAATCGTTTTCGCATTTTTAATTATAATCAGTTTTGAAAATGTTTTCAATTTCTTTTTTATTTATGCTTAGTTTTCGGTAAAATTGCCAAAAACTTTATAATTTTATGTTAAATATTTCCGTTCAGTATTCTTGAATTCCAAACCTTAGTCACTTATAATGAAAAAGTATCTTAAACGTTTTCGAAACAAAAATATCGCGAATGAAGTACGATTTTAAGTATTTTTCGTGCTCATTACGCGCCAATAAAAGAGGGGGTCCCTATGAAATACGGACATTTTGACGATGACGCCAGAGAATACGTCATCACCACTCCTAAAACTCCACTTCCGTGGATCAATTATTTAGGAAACCAGGAGTTCTTTTCTCTAATATCAAATACTTGCGGTGGATATTCCTTCTGCAAAGACGCAAAGCTCCTGCGTATTACACGTTACCGTTACAACAACATTCCTTATGACAACAACGGTAAGTACTTCTATATCAAAGATGGTAACACCATCTGGAATCCCGGCTGGCAGCCAACAAAGACAGCTCTTGACGAGTATGAGTGCCGTCACGGTCTTGGATATTCAAAATTCAAGGGTGTAAAGAACGGAGTTGAGGCTAATGTCCTCACATTCGTACCTATGAATGACAGATGCGAAGTATCTCGTATCAAGGTAAAGAATACCACATCTTCAACTAAAGAGCTAAAGCTTTTTTCCTATGTAGAATGGTGTCTGTGGAACGCTGATGATGATGAAAGAAACTTCCAGAGAAATCTCTCAACAGGTGAAGTTGAAGTCATCGGTTCTTCTATCTTCCACAAGACAGAGTACAGAGAAAGACGTAATCACTTCGCTGTATATTCTGTAAATGCCGAAGTTGACGGTTTTGATACATCCAGAGAAAGCTTCCTTGGACCTTACAACGGCAATGATACACCAGACGTTGTAACAGAAGGAAAGTGCACAAACTCTGTAGCAAGCGGCTGGTCTCCAGTTGCTGTACACCAGCTCAATGTTACTTTAGAGCCAGGTGAAGAGAAGAGCTTCGTATTCGTACTTGGCTATATCGAGAACGACGAAAATGACAAGTGGGAAGCTCACAATGTTATAAAGAAAGATCTTGCATGGGAGATGCTTGACCGTTACAAGACAGATGAGCAGGTTGATAAGGCATTTGCTGTTCTTTGTGACTATTGGACCAATCTTCTTTCCAAGTATCATGTTAAGAGCTCAAATGATAAGGTTGACCGTATGGTTAACATCTGGAACCAGTATCAGTGCATGGTAACATTCAACATGTCACGTTCTGCTTCCTACTATGAATCCGGTATCGGCCGTGGAATGGGCTTTAGAGATTCCTGTCAGGATCTTCTTGGATTTGTACATCTTATTCCAGACAGAGCAAGAGCTCGTATCATTGATATCGCTTCTACTCAGTTTGAGGATGGTAGTGCATATCACCAGTATCAGCCACTTACCAAGAAGGGTAATGCTGATA
>CAMVNV010000132.1 GCA_947168935.1 uncultured Butyrivibrio sp.
CTTGAGATATGAACCTCATGATCTTCCAGGGGTTGTCTCATAAGGTCAAGGGTAGTTCTTGAAAACTCGGCTATTTCATCCAGGAAAAGAACTCCCCGGTGGGCGAGGGAGATTACGCCCGGCTGCGGAACTCTTCCTCCTCCTGCAAGAGCAGAAGTTGTGATGGAATGATGTGGTGATTGAAAGGGCCGCTCTGTGATAAGAGCTTTACCTGCAGGCAGAAGACCTGCAACCGAATAGATCGTTGAAACTTCGAGACTTTCTTCTTTGGACAAGGGAGGCAGAATAGTAGGAAGCCTTTTGGCTATCATGCTCTTTCCGGAGCCTGGGGGACCTACCATTAGCACATGGTGAAAACCAGCTGCCGCAACCTCCATTGCCCGCTTTAAAGCTGCCTGCCCGTTAATGTCTGCAAAATCAACTTCCATAGAGCATGCTTCTTTTTCAAAAAGCTCATCGACATTAATCCTTGTTGGGGGGATAAGCATATCTTTTTCTGAATCTTTTGAATTTAGATAAGTAACGCATTCTACAAGGGATGAGACACCTACGATCTTGATGCCGCTTCCTGCAACGGCTCCTTCTTTTGCGTTTTCTTCGGGGAGAATGCAGACTTTGCAGCCGTTTTCGATGGCTGTACGGACGATAGGAAGAACTCCTTTGATACCTTTGACTTCGCCGTTAAGCCCCAGCTGCCCGATGATTATGGTATCTTTTAATTTGTTCTCATCGATCTCGCCTATAGAAGCCAGAATTCCGATGGCAACAGGGAGATCCACGCTCACGCCTTCTTTCCTGACATCCGCGGGGGAGAAATTAACCGTGATATGTGACGGAGGTATGGTGATCCCTGAATTTTTGAGCGCGACCTTAACTCGCTCCTGCGCTTCCCGAACCTCCGTACTTGGAAGCCCCACCATGTTAAAAGATGGAAGGCCGTTTGATACATCGACTTCGACCTGCATAAGATAGCTGTGAATGCCGTTAATGGCTCCAGCCTTGATGGTACTAAACATAGATTTAAAACGACTCCTTTCAATAGCTTTTGGCAAAAAAGCTGGCGCAAATATATAGTCTATGCGCATGAAAAAATAACATATTTGCCAATTTCTTCCATGATTGTGTCAGGAAAAATAATGGTAACTTCAGGATCTGGCAGTTGCCAAATTACCATTTGTGAAACGAATTCACATAACCGTGCCGATCAGCACGTGAAGAAATATAACATAGTCTCAGAATTGATGCAAGCACTTATTATCGTTGTAAAAAAGACGGATAAACGCATGGAGTAAATTGCGCAACGTGATGCGCAATAGCTTTATCGATTTTTGTGCAGAATTCGTTATGGATGTACTAGAAAATTTGGCATTTGTACAACTTGCCATTTTTTTAGGGGTTAGTTATAGTACAGATATGAAACGATTTAATTGCGCAGAAGTATTGCGCACAAGGTGATATTTAGAGGGTAAAGGTGTAAAAATGGGTAAAAACAAGCTTACGATCAGTGATATAGCGCAGGCTCTTGGAGTTTCCAAGACTACGGTTTCAAGGGCACTTTCCGGCAAAGGGCGCATTAGTAAGGCTACTATCGACAAGGTTCATGAATATGTTGAGAAGTACAATTATCAGCCATGTGGAGCTACAGAAAAGTTTTTGAGTCAGAAGAAGACTCATAACATTGCAGTTACCTGGTCCGGAGATTATGAGCTTGTTGAAATGCCTTATTTTCAGAATGTTCTCACCGGTATAGCCACGGTTATGTCAGATGAGGGCTATGATGTCATGATCTCCCTTATTGTTAATGACCACATTGAGAATCTTAAAAGGGTAGTAGAAGAGGGCAAGATAGATGGTGTGATCCTTACAAGGACCCTCGTTAACGATACACCTTCAAGATTTCTTAAAAACTCAGGTATACCTTTTGTATGTATCGGCACCAGCGATGATGATGATGTTATCCAGATCGATAATGATCATTTTGAAGCCTGCAGGGAGCTTACCAGCGCCCTGATCCATCAGGGACATAAGCGTATCGCTTTGATCGGTGGATCAAGTAATCACATTATCACCAAGACCAGATATGGCGGATTTGTAAAGGCTTTCCACGATGCAAGGGCCACTCTTGATACATCTATAATTTTCCTTGATGTTAATACTGATAAAAGGATTTCTGATATTTTATCATACCTTCTTACAGTAGATATTGATTGTCTGATCTGTATGGATGATACATATGCTCTTCGCGTTATAGATATTTGCAAGAATGAGCATATCCGCATTTCAGAGGATCTTCGTATTGCTTCTTTTTATAATTCAACGCTTCTTAGCGGTTCAGAGCCTGCAGTTACATCTCTTGATTTTAATGACAGAAATCTTGGAGCAGTTGCAGCAAGGACTCTTCTTCAAAAGATCAGAGGAGGCGATGTCCAGAACCGCATGCTCAAGACCTATGAGGTGATGCTCCGCGAGAGTACACGCAGGGTAGAGAAGTTCTAATCATCTATTTTAAAATTTTTAGGAAGTACGAAAATCATTTTTTACCTTTAAGTGAATTTTCAGAAAGTGATTGTATAGTGATTTTGTTGAATATGTGCTGTGAGCGAAGTCTGCTCTATTATGGTATTTATAGGTGAAATCATGAATGATTCATTTGGAACCGCATATATTTCTGATTTTTAATACATAAATATATGCATCCTCGCACCAATACTATATAATAGGAATAAGGGTTCGACTGGTGTACTGATGCGGTCAGTATGCTGGTTAAGTCAGCACTGGTTTAATAATTTGACACAAGGGTTTTCGGTTTCATGGTAATGGGACCGTTAACATAGAGGGGAAGAGTTGAAAGCTTTAAAATCGCTGAATGACCTTTTGTCGGCCAATGCTCGTCAGAAGACGACAAAAGAAGCTCCAGGACGTCATACTAAATCACTGTCACAACCTAAATACATGCCTGTAAGATTTAAGGATATGGCTTTATCATTTCTTTTTATCATACCCAGTCTTATAGGTGTAGTGCTGTTCTTCGGCGCTCCATTTGGCGTGGTTATTTTCTATTCACTTGTTAATAACCCGACAAGATGTGAGTTCGTGGGTCTTTCCAATTTCTCAAGAGTACTTCATAATTCGGCTTTTTTGATGGCAGCCCGTCACACTATGGTGTTTTCTGCCATTGCGGTGCCTCTTGCTGTTGTGCTTTCACTTCTTTTGGCAATAGTACTTGAGAATAAGATTCCTGGAAGAAGCGCATTCAGAAGTATGTTCCTGTCACCTATGATGGTTCCTATTGCGTCCATCGTTCTGATCTGGCAGGTTTTGTTTCATTACAATGGTCTTGTTAACCAGGTGATAGGCATTGTCGGTATTGATAAGATCGACTGGCTCAAATCTGATCAGGCCCATTTCGTGATCATAGCTCTTTTCCTATGGAAGAATCTCGGTTATAACATGATATTGTTTATGGCTGCGCTTTCCAGTGTACCTGAAGATCAGCTTGAGGTTGCAAGGCTTGAAAACGCCAATGCATGGCAGACCTTCTGGTATGTTAAGTTCAGATATCTGTCATCTACGATAGTGTTCGTTGCTCTTATGTCTCTTATCAATTCTTTTAAAGTATTCAGAGAGATATATCTTATGACGGGCGACTATCCTTATGATGCGCTGTATATACTTCAGCATTATATGAACAATAAATTCAGAAACCTTGACTATCAGGACCTGTCAGCGGCAGCGATCCTCATGTCAGGCGTTATGGTGGTACTTGTAGCAGTTCTTTTTGCAATAGAAGAACATGTTGGTAAAGATGTGGAGAACTCATGATAAGGCATCGTGATTCGTCAACTGAATATAGAGAGTGCATTGTC
Organism: uncultured Butyrivibrio sp.; assembly: GCA_947168935.1. Taxonomy (GTDB): domain Bacteria; phylum Bacillota; class Clostridia; order Lachnospirales; family Lachnospiraceae; genus Butyrivibrio. Next base: position 3,867 of record CAMVNV010000132.1, read on the forward strand.
GAGAGAGCTCCTCAGAACAGGTGGATGGATATCGAAGGCGCAAAGCCTCCTAAGGTAGTCAGGGAAAAGAAATCCTACACCAAGGAAGAAATCAGGAAAGAGATTGCACTATACAGAAAGTTTATAAGGGACCATAAGAGGAAAAAAAGGATCGAGGTCTTAGAGATTGCTATCGGAACCATCATATGCGGCATTTTTTCAGTGATATTCCTTCTACCGATAGTTTTGACCGTCACCAATTCCTTTATGTCATCAAGTGAGATCAGTTCCAACTATGGTGCCATATTTGCGACGACTTCAACAGGCGGTAAGGTCTTTATATCCAAGACTGTAAACCTTAAATTCATCCCGGATATAATCACGTTATCGCAGTACTATGTAGCTCTATTTAAGAGTCCTGCATATCTGTTTAAATTTTGGAATTCGGTAATATATGTTGTTCCGATCGTTGTGTTCCAGCTTGCAGTGTCGTCACTGGCATCATACGGCTTTGCAAGATATACGGGCAGGGTTAAGGGAGTCATCTTTTTCCTGTACGTTATCATCATGATGATGCCCTATCAGGTTACACTTGTTCCAAACTATCTGGTATCTGAGTATCTGGATATTCTTGATACAAGATGGGCAATATGGCTTCCGGGTATCTTTTCGCCATTTGCAGTTTATATGCTGACCAAGTTCATGCGAAGGATTCCGGTTTCGGTTTTGGAAGCAGCAAGGATAGACGGAGCCAACGAGTGGAGCATTTTCACAGATGTCGCAATGCCGCTTTGTAAGGGCGGAATCGTATCTATAGCGATTCTGATATTTATTGACTATTGGAATATGGTTGAGCAGCCGATCATTCTGCTTTCAGATGATTATCTGCACCCGCTTTCAGTATTCTTGTCCAAGATCAACTCCGGTGAGATATCACTTGCTTTCGCTGTTGCAGTAATTTACATGGTTTTGCCTATGCTGGTCTTCTTGTATGGTGAGGAGTATCTGATCGAAGGTATCACTTACCAGGGCGGCGTAAAGGGCTGATGAAACCAAAAGGATCTGGGTAGTAAGTAATGAGTAATACGACTGATCATATGTTACCTGACATAAGCAGGGAGGGGAGGAAGTATGAATAAGGATAATGAACAGGGCAGTAACGGATTCGATAATATCGAAATAGATAATAATGAAGTAGATAATAATGAAGTAGATAGTTTTGAATCAGGTGATACTGATTTGGGAAATAATACAGAAAATATGGAGTTTTCAAAGGAAATGAAGAACGATAAGCCCAAAAATAGTGACCTTCAGGAAGAAATGCCAGAAGCAGGTGAAAACGAAGAATATGATCTTTACGAAGCTGAGGATGAAGTCGACGATTCTGATGATCTTGAAAAAGCCTTCGAAGAAGAAACAAAGCGAATGAATGCGAAGAAGCTTAAAAGAGATGCAAGGATTCCTAAGGGCATGACCCCTCAGGAATATAAGGCTCAGAAGAGAAAGGATACTATCAAAAATTTAGCTATCGCTTTCCTTGCAGCCCTCCTTGTGCTGACTCTCTTTTCCAATACTATTATGAATTATACCCTTCCGCAGGTAGCAACTACCTATGTTGGAAGCAACGAGATTTCACCTCAGATAAGAGGTACAGGAACTCTTACGGCGGGAAGTACCTACGACGTAGTTATAACTCAGACAAGAAAGATAGCTACTGTTGAAGTAAAGGTGGGCCAGGAAGTTGAGAAGGATCAGGTTCTTTATACACTGGAAGATGCTGAGTCAGAAGAGCTTGAGGCAGCCAAGAAAGAGGCGGAAGATGCCAAGGATGCTTATGATCTTGAGATGTTCTCAGCTGATATTCCTGCATCTGACATCCAGTCTATCAGAAACGGCGCATCACTTTCTTTTGACAAGTTCTTAAAAGAGCTTTCAGAAGCTAATGAGAACTACAGTGCAGCACTTCAGGCAGATACTGATGTTCAGGCTCAGATCGATGAGTATGAGTACTACAAGAAGATTGCTTCCTTGTACGTAACAGCTGATGAAGACAGAGATAAGTCCACAGAAGGCACAACGACTATGTCTGATGCGGATATCGTATATCAGCAGACACTTCTTGAAGAGCAGATCAAGGATCTTGAAGGAGAAATTTCTGATTATGACACCAAGATCACAGCATTTGAGTCTATGTACGGAACTGATGCGCAGGTTTACGAAGACAGTTCAGAAGACTTCATCAATGCTTACAACAGCTACCGTGAAGCAATTGATAACAAGTATGTTGCAGAGAGTAAGAAGGGCGTTGCTGAAAGAGAGCTGGCTAAGCTTAAGGATTTTGGAAACCTCGAAACAAGAAATGCTTCTTACTATGACGGCCTTATAGCATCTGCAGAAGAAAACAAAAAGCAGACAGCACAGGCACTTACAGAAGCAGAAAAGACAAGAAATGATGTTCTTGCAAAGATCAAGGCAGAGATAGCTCTTGTTCAGAAGAGAACAGACTATGAGCAGGCCCAGGCCAAGGTTGATAAACTCGAAGAGACTGCAATAGATGCATCTGTAAAGGCTCCTGTTGCAGGTACTATCACAAATCTTAATTATAAAGCAGGTGAGAGCACAAAAGCTAACGAGACTATGGCAACTATCCAGCTTGAAGGTCAGGTCCTTACACTTAGCTTTTCTGTAACAACAGATCAGGCCAAGAAGGTTAAGGTAGGTCAGTCAGCTTCAGCTCAGAATGCATGGGCATATAGTGACCTTTCTGCAGTACTTACATCTATTACTAACGATTCAACTGACCCTAACGGTCACAAGGTTCTTAACTTTGAGGTATCAGGATCAGACCTTTCTGCAGGTCAGAGCCTTAGCCTTGTAATGGGCGAGAATGCTGTTACTTATGACCTTGTAGTGCCTAATAGTGCGATAAGAGAAGATAACAATGGTAAGTTTGTCCTTATCCTTGAATCCAGAAGTACTCCTTTTGGTAACCGTTATATTGCAAGAAGAGCAGATATCACCGTAGTTGCATCAGATGATTCCAATTCTGCTATCACAGGTAACATTGAGCCTTATTCATATGTTATTACAACAGCAACTGCGCCGGTGGCATCAGGCGATCAGGTAAGACTTCAGGATTCTAACTAAAGCTGGGTTTTTATATGAAAAAAAACATTTTTTATAAAATTCATATAGCGCTAAAACCTTACAAAAAGCGTCTTATAGCTCTTATGATCATGTTTGCTGCAGTTTTTTTGCTGGGAGTATATAAGGATGTAAAAGTTTCAACACTTATTGACCAGAGAGGCTGGAGAAACTGGACTGATGATGGAAGCTATGGGCAGGTGAGCATTTACTTTAATCATAGCCTCAAGGTTACGCCGGAATCTATCAGGGAATATAACTATAAGATTTTCAAAGCTTTGCAGGAGGCGGCGCTCAAAGAAGAGGGAGATGAGCTGATCTACAGTTACAGTGCTCCCGGATATGTTGACATTAACCGTGAGAATAAAGACCTGACAGTCAAAGCCATTGGAATTGGCGGCAAGTTCTTTTATTTTCACCCGGTTCAGCTTGTGAGTGGTTCCTATTTTGATCCGGAAAGCGATATGAAGGATCAGATAGTAATAGATGAAGATACTGCCTGGAATCTGTTTGGCTCAAGCGACATCGTCGGGCAGTCTGTGTATATAAATGGTATACCTCACTACATAAGCGGCGTTGTCAGAAGACAAAACGATAAGATTGCTAAGGCAGCAGGACTTTCTGCCCCTATAGTATATGTATCTTTTCAGACACTGGTTATTAATGGAAAGGTTGATTCCAGCAGTTTTGATTATGAACAGATCCAGACGATAGATCCAGACGATGATGGAAGTGGATATTCAGGTTCATCGGATTCGATGTCAAGTGACCCTTCATCAGGATCAGCAGGAGATGGATCCGGTAAGTCCAGCCTTGCAGCTCCCCTTTCTTTTGGGCAAAGAGCTGCTGCAGAAACCAGAAGCATTGTTTCAAGTAATGTTAAAGAGGTTGGCGGAATAGCCTGCTACGAACTTATTATGCCGGATATGGTTGATAATTATGCGTCCAATCTGGTCAAAGAAACACTGGGCTTTAAAGATAATTCGGACATCATGGTACTTGATTCAAGAACAAGATTTTCCTTTGGTTCACTTATCAATGTGTTCAGGGCTTTTCCTGGAAGATCCATGCAGCTGACAGAATTTTCCTATCCTTATTGGGAAAATATTGCAAGAGGCTGGGAGGATATACTGGCTATAGTCGTTATGACGCAATTAATACTGGCTGTACTTGTTTTTCTACTTATAGTATGGATTGTTGTAAGCTGGTACAACAACAGAAACTGGCGCACCAAAGATGTTATTAAGAAGATAAATGACAAAATATATGATTTTCAGTCACACAACAAAAGGAGAAAAAGTAATGATAAGATCAAAAAAACTAGTTAGCATGGCATTATGTCTTGCGCTAACAGCAACTGTTTTTTCCGGATGCGGCAAAAAAGGCTCGGGCAATTCAGGCGGATCAGCTGATGCGGATTATGACCATATCTATAGAGAAGAGGAGTTTCCTTTATCGGAAGAGGTCAAAGCCGATTATCTGTATAATATGTACTCAAGTGGAGACCGTATTATCGCATACGGAGATACATATGATGCTAACGGCAGCAGCAGTTATGATATCGTCAGCTTTAATAAGGACGGCTCTGATGTTAAGCAGTTCTCCATAAAAGGATCTTCGGATGGAGAGGAAGGAGGACTTTACCTGCAGGGTGTCAAGGCTGATGAAGAAGGCAATGTCTATGCCGTTAAAAATGAGTATTCTTATACTGAAGAAGAAAGCTTTGACTCATACTATTTGGAAAAATATACTTCAGATGGTGAACTTATCTGGAGTGTAGACCTTGCGGATAAGGATGGCGATACAACTTATCAGGGACTTTTTTATTTAGAAGGTAAGGGTCTTCTTTTATATGGTGATTCAATTCTTAAGCTATATTCCAAAGATGATGGAAGCTTAATTAATAAGTTTGATACCGGACTTGAGTATTTTATGGAAATAGTTCCCAAGGATGATAAGGTTCTCCTTAGTTTTTGGGAAGATGAATCATATAAACTTAAAGAATACAATCTGACTGAAGGGAAGATGGGCGGTGATGTAGAATTCCCCGGAAGCATGATGAATTATAATTATTGCCTGCCTGGTTCTTATTCAGACCTTCTGCTTGTAGCTAATTCAGGAATCTATACTTATAATATAGGAGATGCTGAAGTTACATATAATTGTTCATACATTGATTCTGATATTGATCCAGACACAGTCAACGGTGTTGTTCAGCTTTCTGAGACCGAATTCCTTCTTCTGGTCATGGAAGAAGAATCCGGTACACCTAAATTCAAGAAAATTGTCAAAGTGCCGGCTGAGGAAGCAAAGTCCCGCGAGATCATCACACTTGGATGTTACTGGATGGATTCGACTGTAAGAAGTGCAGTTATTGACTTTAATAAGACTAATACCAAGTATCGTATCTCAGTAAAGGATTATTCCATGTATGATACTGATAATGACTATAGTGCTGGTGTTACAAGGCTTAATACAGATATAGTCGGAGGTAATATTCCGGATATTATTCTTTCATCCTATAATATGCCAATGGAATCATATGCGGCTAAAGGTCTTTTCATGGATCTGGATCCCCTTATTGAGGGTGATGCTGATTTAAATATGGACGATTATCTTGTGAACATAATCGATTCCTTCCGCAGAGATGGAAAACTGTATTCACTTGTACCTGGATTTTCTGTTTACACTGTAGCTACTGCAACTTCAAATCTTGGCGGTAAGACAAGCTGGACTATCAAGGAGATGATGCAGATAGCTGATTCAAAGGGAATTGCATATAAGGATATAGATCGGAAGAGCACACGTCTGAACTCCAGTC
>CAMVNV010000133.1 GCA_947168935.1 uncultured Butyrivibrio sp.
GTCTATCTCTTGTTTTCGGTTGCTTGCTTCCTTACCGTACATGAGCATTAGCGCCCGGATTGTCGTTGCCGTACCCCTCAAGGAGGTTAACAACGCCCCATGCTCCAAGACCTGCACCAAGTGCGACTACGAGTGTTTCAAGTAACTGATTTGAACTCTGGAAAAATTCCATACTGTTACCTTTTCGGTTCCTCGCAAGCCTCCTTCTCACCTTCATTATTAAATCCTTGATCCGACTAAATACCTTCATTCGTCATACCTTCATCCGGAAGCGTGAGCCTCCGAATTTCCCTTTCTTTTAAAGTGTGATTGATAGTTTCGTGCCCCATCACTGCGCATATGATTTTGGGCATAGAAATAGACCAGCACTGTCTGGGCGTCCCCAGGGTACTGGTCTATGTAAGAATCAATTATTATGTTTTAATCTGCATCAACTCTTAGATGGTATTTTCCACAATGCAAGCATCGGAATAAGTATCCACAAAGACTTCCGTCTTTAGCAAGATATTTTCTAACATCGTCATACCCACCACAAGAGTCATACTCTTCAAATAATTCATCTGCAATTCCAAGTTCTTCCAGCTCTTTGGTCCCTACTGTTCCAATATACTCGCAGTAGTCATTGCAACATGCTGCCCAGTTTTCACCTTGCCAGCTTATATATCCTGGTGTACGGCAGAACAACTCTTCCCTGGCTTCTTCATTATCAACTGGATCAGCATCTTGAATGAAATCACCATCAAATTTTTCTGCAGCTGCTCCTGATGCAATGCATTCCATACAGATACAATCTACATTCTCCCTCGTATACATTGACTGCACGTATGCTTCTACTTCCCTACCACAGCAATCACATACTCCTTTGCTAAACTCAACCTCTCCACTCTCATATACATTGGGATGATATTTGAATTTAGGTAAGTTACTAATATCCATTATTTATGCACCTCTTTAAATTAATCCATTTTCTAATAAGTATGCCATAGTTTTCCAAAATTGGCTTCTAATAGAATCAAATGCAGCTCTATCTATTTCTGACATTGCTTTGAATCCATGTAATGCCGCGTTTTTATGTTCTTCTTCAGTAAGTATATTCTGATTTGAACGTTCTTTCGCATTCCTTTATTCGATACGATGTTGCTATATTCAGCATCATCAATTTTAGCCATCTGTATCTCTTGCTTTGAAAAAAGCTGTGTACACGGGCGGCTTTTCATTCTTATCTTTCATAATGGCAAAATCCACACCATACTTCTTGGCAATTTTCTCAAAGGCTCTGATGCCTGCATCACCTACAACCATGCTGCTAACACCCTGGTTCTGCTTTACCAGTTCATCAATAGATTGCTTACCTTGAATATGCTCGTCTATGGATGCCAGGTTTTTATTAGCTCTGTGTCTTAGATATGCTCTAATGGCAGATGCAAGTGCTCTGCCAGTGAGCCTTGTTCCTGATATGGCAAGTCTCACGGATTTCTCTTCTATCTCTTCCTGCATAAGTTTCACTCCTTTCCAAACAAAAAACGCCTAACCACAATGATTAGACGTTTACTGAATCTCGATTTATTTCATCTTTCTCCAACAGTTTTCTTTAAGAAAATCTCTTATCTCTGCAATATTCGCACTTTCATAATACTTAACAAGTTTCTTTTTAAACTCAGGAACATGACTTTCAGGAATAACAATAAGCCCAAGTCCATGTGCTATCATATAGTGATTTGCAAATATAACTGAGGCTCGCTTATTACCATCCAAGAACACCTGTGTTCGCATGCAGTACATACATAGCTCAATTGCTATATCCACTTCATCCATGTCGGATTTAAGGATCTCATTTATCTTTTCTATTACCTGTGATTCTATTGGTAAAGGTGGAACATAACTAGTACCACCAATAGAAACCGGTACACCTCTTATTCTTCCGCCATCATGGAAAAATCCTTCATTAACAAGCTTCGCTATGTGACAAAGCAAGTAATAATTGCTATCTGCCTGAATTACATCATTATCAAGAATAAATTCCCACGCATGCTTCAAGTTAAGAATCTTTTGAACATCATCTGCAGTCATGCCATTGACGGTACCATTCTCGATGATTTCTTCCGTCTGTGGAAATGTTGTAGCAACTCCCTCTAAAACAGCCTGATCATAGATATTAGACTTCATATTTGCTCTGGCAAAGTCTAAATTCATAGTGACATCGGCTGAAAGCTCATTCTGAGAGTACCCATTGGCTGCAAGTTCTTTATCAATTCTACGAATCTGCTTTTTTAACTCTCTTGCTTCCTTAGTACCTCGAAGAAGCATCTGATACAATTCATCAGAGTAAATATCTACATAGGTGGATGTTAATTTGCCATTCACTCGCTTACGAATATATAGATACTTTCCGCTACTATTTTCCTTAATCTCAGGTGAACCATCATACGGAATCAAGTTTAATCTTGCCTGATAATCTGCTCTTTCCTGAAGTAGTTGCTGGATTACATTAAAATTACTATCCATAGAAAGTTTCCTCCTTTAGGGAACTTTTACACAGAAATCATATCAAAAAGTTCCCTAAAGCACAATAGATTTTAGGGAACTTTTTCTTTCATTTTAACCGCAAATGTTCCCTAAAACTATCTACTCATATCCCTATCTCGTTTCCGCTGCCATTGTTCCAAAAGCTTGATGATGGTATCCTCCATCTGCTTTGGCGTATAGGACTTCGGGAAGTATTTCTTCAAAGTGTCATGCTTTAAGGTTACTCGGTCCAAGTCCTGTTTCTTCTCTTCTGAGAGGATGATGTTCATGCCCTCCTGGGTAATCTCATTGTTCTGAGCTAACTTCTTGATATGCTGTGCCTGTTCAAGTGATGGAACTGCCTGCGCGTAGTCCATGGCTGATAACAGGTCTTTTTGTAGCTTGTCATCAAGAAAAGACAGGGTTACTCCGGTGTTTAAACCGAGAATCTTCTCATCAACCATGTCGAGGAGTTCTGGAATGAGGTTTGTGAGGCGAATGTAGCGTTGAACTTGCTTTGCACTTTCACCTACTTGATCAGCTAATAAATCTCTTGAAACTGTACCTTTCAACTTCTGGTCAACTTGACCAGAAGTTCTATCAAGTCTCTCTCCCTGATGCTTCATAGCATCCAACTTCATCTTATAAGCAAAGGCTCTCTCACTTGGAAGAATCTCTTCTCTCTGAAGATTGCTATCAACCATGAGTATTGTGGCTGCATCATCATCCAGCTCTCTTACGATACAAGGCAGTGTTTCAAGTCCAGCAATCTCACAGGCATGATGTCTTCTATGTCCTGACAGAATCTCGTAGCCTCCTTTACCATCGGGTCTGCAAATAGCTGGCGTTAGCACCCCAAACTCCCTGATGGATTCAACTGTCTTTTCCATCTCCTCATCATCTCTGACCTTGAAAGGATGATACTTAAATGGATGAAGCTGTGATAAAGGTATCTCTACCACCTGATCAGCTGTGACTTCCGCAGCCTTGTTATCGCCAAAGATATCATCGTAGCTGCTCAGCTGAATGTTTGAGCGCTCTTTCTTCATTCTTTAGTACCTCCTTTGTCAGATTCTTGTAGGCTTCCGCTACCTTACCCTTTGGATCATGAGCAAAGATGCTCTTGCCTTCAGCACTTATCTCAGCTGCCCTCACTGAATGAGGAATCTCAGTGCTATAGACCTTGAGCTTGCTTCCATAGGTATCACGAATCAGGTTGCTTATGTCCTTTGCATAATTGGTTCTGTTATCCACCATGGTCAGCAAAATGCCATCGATTTTTAACTTAGGATTGATCTGCCTGCGTACCTTATTCACAGTCTGAAGAAGCTGCTCCAAACCTTTAGCTGATAAATACTGAGCCTGCACCGGAATCACCAGCTTGTCTGCCGCTGCCAGTGCATTTTACAGTAAGCATCCCAAGGGAAGGCATACAGTCAATCAGGACGTAATCATAATTGTTCTTCACAGAATCGATATAGTCCTTAAGCACCTTTTCCCTGCTCATGACATTTACAAGCGATATCTCCATGCCTGATAAAGCTATGTTTGCCGGCATGAGGTCAACTCCTTCAGGATGATGAAGTATTCCTTCGCTTGACTCTATGGGCTGCTCCTGCAATACCTTTATCTACTTGTTAGGAGCATCATGCCCCAATAAAAAAGACAGTCCTCTCTTTCGAGACAATAGCACAAATCACTTATTATTTTGTTGATAAAATAAACAGTTGACAATTGCAACTATTTTTCATATCATAACCTGAAAAGGAGGAGCCACATGGATAAAGTGAAACTATTCCGCGAATATACCAGAGAGCTTGAACGCAATCTGGAAAATATGAATCAATCTGACTGTTGCCAGTGTAACGTCAACACCCTGCAATGTTTTCTTGTAGTAGAGATTGGCCGACAGCCAGGCATATGCATCAAAGACTTAGCCCAAAATCTTAAGCTCGATAAAAGTGGTATCAGCCGTGCCGTCGAAGAGCTTGTACAAAAAGGCTTTGTTCTACGCGAGCCTTCTAAAAAGGATCGTCGCTGCGTCATATTAACACTCACTAAAGACGGTGAAACAAGATTTGAAAAAATAGAAAATGACATGCATGAGAAGTTCAAAAAAGTATTCTCATTTATAGAAAAAGATAAACAGGATATGGTTCTGGAAGCTTTGCAGCTTTATAATGCGGCCTTCTTAAAAACAGAAAATAAATTTTGTACATCGGAGGAAAACTGTTGTGATAAGAAAAATGCTTGATACGGACTGGACTAGAGTAGCTGAAATTTATAAACAAGGCATGGAAAGTGGCATCGCCACATTTAACACCGAATGCCCAAGCTTTGAAGAATGGGATAAAAGTCATATCAAAGAATGCAGATATGTCTATGAAGATAACGGTATAGTTGTTGGCTGGATATCAATAAGTCCTACCTCCAGCCGCTGTGTCTATAGGGGCGTAGCCGAAATGAGTATTTACATTGATTCTGCCCACAAAGGAAAAGGAATTGGCACCGCTCTTGTAAATCATCTTATCAAAGAGAGCCAGAAGCTTGGCTACTGGAGCATCTACTCTGCCATTATCTCAATCAACAAAGCCAGCATTGCCCTCCACAAGAAATGCGGTTTCAGAGAGATCGGCTATAGAGAACGAATCGCCAAAGATATACACGGAGAATGGCAGAATACGACACTTATGGAGTATAGAGCATCTTAAAAGAAATCACTGATGATAAATTGGGGATAGGGCTATGAACACCCTATCCCCTGTTTAATTAAAGCAATGCTTTTATACAATCTTTCACAGGGAAAATAATCTGAAGGTCAAATGGTTCCTTTTAAGCCATTTCTTTTTGTACCTATTCTGAAAACTAAGCATTATTTTGAAATAAAAAGAACTCCAAGTGTTCCCGGACCGCAATGAGATGAAACAACGCTTCCAGCGCGGGTTTCAAGTATTTCTTTAAAAAGTCCAAGGCTGCCCAGATATTCTCTAACAGCTTCAACTACGTCTCTGTCGCATCCGGAGTGAGTTATAAATACCCGCTCAGGTCTTGCATTCTTAAGATCCTCTTCCATATCCTTAACATAATCAAGTACATAGCGTCTGCTTGATCCGCGATATTTCTTTTCCGGATGCATGGCTCCGTCAGATACTGCTATACGTGGGTGGATCTTTAATGCTGCGCCAAAAAAGGCAGCAAGACCTGAACATCGTCCACCTCTATGAAGATATACGAGAGTATCAATCACGAAGCTTGCTCGTACATTATCTTTGGTGCTCTCTATTATGCCTACAATCTCCTCTGCTGCCTTTCCCTCTTTTGCCAGCTCAGCAGCATATATCACCAATAGCCCAATACCCGTGGAAAGATTGGCGGAATCAATAATGTGAACCCTGTCAGAGATTCCAAGATCCTCAGCAGCTAGTCTTACGTTGTTGAAGTTTGCAGACATCGATGAAGATATAGTAAAAACAATATATTCATCCGTGCCTGAAGGATCCAGGTGTTTTGCGATATCTTCAATGCTCGCCGCAGCGGTCTTTGGAGTTTCACCATGTGCATCAGACCATTCATAGATCTGCTCAGGAGTAATATTGACGCCGTCAAGATATTCCTCATCTCCAAGCCTTACATAAAGCGGGATTATATCTATGTTGTATCTCTGGATCAGCTCTTTTGACAGATCACAAGTACTATCTGAAAGAATCTTAATCATTACCTTTTTTCCTCCTCCGACATTTAGGGAACTTTTTTGTAAAAAGAATCACAAATGTTCCCTAAAGTTATCTGCTAATATCTCATTCGTGTTGAATCACTCAGTTATCTCAATCTGATTGCCTTCAATAGCAACTATGCAGCTCTCATAATATCCATCGCCCGTTGTTCTAGGACCACTTACAACTTCAAAACCATCTTTTGACAAAAGAGCTGTCATCTCATCCACCTTCTCTTTACTCCCGACAGAAAAAGCGATATGTACATAACCCGTGCGGGCAAGTGGCTTATCCAGGTCCTCAAGGCCAGGCTTATTCATAAGTTCCAGCCTTGGCCCGTCGTCAAAAGAAATAAAGAAGGACCTGAAATCAGTTGTTTTATTATGATATCCATCATTGGATCTGCCACCAAGATACTTCACAAAGAAGTCTCTGGCACTTTCAAGGTCATTTACATACATTGCTATGTGTTCAATCTTCAAATCATTCACGCTTTCCTGCTTTTCAAGACCACATAGGTTCTCTCAAGCATACTGATGTTAAGTACTGCAAATATAAGCAGATAAAAAGGCATTATGCCTATTCCGATGTGCTGCTGCAGATTTCCAAATACCATTGGCATGAAGGTACTGCCAACATAGGCTGATGCCATCTGAAGACCTATGACTGCTGCGCTATATCTTTTTCCAAAGTTCTCAGGTGCCATATGCTGGATTGCCGGATATACAGGGCCCATACCGGTTCCGATGATCACAAAGCCGATAGCTGCCGGCACCCAGTTCTTAATTGGTAGCATCACCATAAGGATTCCTGCAAGCTCTACTGCTATTCCAATTCTGATGAGGAGTCTGTCTCCAAGCCTGTTAGATACAAAGCCTGAGATAAGTCTTCCCAGCATCAGGCCCCCGAATATGAGGGATCCAAAAGATGCGATCATGCCTTCTGACAGTTCCTCTTTTACTCCGGCAAAATAACTTGAGGTCCAAAGAAAGCATGTGGCTTCGCCTGAGCAGTAAGCAAAGAATGCGATAAGTGTAAGGATAACTCCAGGAACCTTTATTGCTTCTCTTATGCCAGCTCCCGCCTCGGTTTCACCTTCTGCCCCGCTCTCATTTCTTTTCCATAGAGGAAGAGAAATAATACATACAATAAGTATACCAATCTGGATATATGCGGTCCACCTGTAGCCTTCATTCCACCTGGCTTGGCTCAGGGCAAGAGCCATGATGTTAGGGCTTATCACTGCGCCGACTCCGTAGAAGCAGTGAAGAAAGTTCATTACAGAGCCAGAATAGTTGTTGGCCACATAATGGTTTACAGATGCGTCAATTGCACCAGCGCCAAGACCATATGGGATAACAAAAATAAACAGCATCAGGTAGGAAGTTGAAATCGAGAATCCGATGAGTCCCATAATAGTCAGGAAAATAGATACAATAACGATCCACTTCGTATGAAAGTGCCTAATCATCCTGGGACTTAGAAGGGCGGATATTATCGTCATAAAGGAGATGGACATGGACACGTATCCTGCATAAGATGAGGGAACTCCAAATGCCACCTGCATGGTTGGCCAGCCAGATCCAAGAAGGGAATCCGGAAGTCCAAGGCTTATGAATATCAGGTATATTACTGCAAGCAAAAGAGAATACATAGGTATAGCCTCCAAAATAATCGCTACTTAGACTTTGCACTTGAAAAATGCTCGTTGGTGGGACGGTGTCTGGATATACTTATTCCATATTTTTCAAGATTCACTCATTCACAGAAAACGCAAACATTTTCATATAATAGTCATATGCCCTAGAACACTCGTCTTCAGGCAATCCTGTTTCGCTCACCATATAGTCAACTGCCTCCTGTTTATTCCCAAATCTTTGTAACAATGTAGTAGTCTCTGATATTTTCCGTAATGCATTTTGAAATTCCTCAAAACTAATGTCTTTTGGTGAAGTCTCATACATTCTGCGTTCCAACAAGCATAGAAGATTTTCATCTGCCTTTCTTTTGTAGTCTTCTTCGCATATATACTCGCCAGCAAATAATTCATTTATAGATATCTGCAAAATATCGCATAGAAGTCTGTATAAGCTTGCATCCGGAAGACACACTCCATTTTCCCAGTTAGAAACAGAACGATCCGTAACACCCAGTTTTTCAGCCAACTCCATCTGAGTCAGGCCTTTTCTTTTCCTACAAGCTGCTATAAATGCTCCAATTTTCTTTAAATCCATATTCCTTAACAAATTCTCCTTTATAATAAGCTCCTTTATAGCAACTATTATACAAGTAACACCTTTCGATAAACACGAAACATATCTTGAACCAGTCTTACTTTTACATTCTAACTTCGCTTCTAAAATACTTATCTTCCTCTGAATAAAACTTCATCCTATATCTATACTTCTTCGCAACCTGCAAAGCTACGCGGATTCCAAGGCCGTGCTCCGGGAGATAATCTGACTTAAGCTTAGCATTAAGAGCCTTTAATTTCTCTGCGCCGCATCCGCATCCATCGTCTTCAATTATCAGCACCACTTTCCCTTTATTATCTTCCTTAAGCGAAACCTTCACATTACATCCGCTTTCATTATGTGTGATGGAGTTAGTGATCAGGTTCTCTATCATTCTCCTTACAAGGGTGCTGTCTGCATTTATAGTGTACTCCTCAAGCTTATCATCCGTATAGAGTTCAAAAGAAAAGCTTTCTTCATAGAAATTGATATAATCGCATATTATGTCCCGAAGAAGTGGTACAAGCTTAAGGCTCTCCTCGTTCCACTTGCCTGTTCCGGAATCAAGCTTATTCTCAGTATTGAGATTGCCTATAAGATCCCTGATCCTAAAGCACTGTTTTTCAACAACGCTCCCCTTTTCAACAGATCCCATAACAATACTAAGCGGGGTCCTGATATCATGAGAGACACCTGCGATCCACTCTGTTCTTGACTTTTCGCGCCCTCGTATCCATTTTCTGGTAATGATCATCGGCAATACTATTAGTATTAAAATGTTAGCAATGATCATGAATGGCAAAACGCTTATAAGCCCATTCAAAATCTTCATCTTTATATTTATGGAATATTTCCAGATGCTGTTCTTTGGCGAGCCAACTACCAGTATCCCTTCATCTCTAATCCATGTATAAACAGGATAATCATTGAGATACCAGTGGCTGAAGGTCGCAACGTCTTTTATCCCATAATGATCCGGGAGATCCGCTGGCTTATTGCACTGCCAGATAACATCCCCCTCATCATCAATGATCATGGCAAAAGAACTATAGCTTTCCAAAAGTTCTTGTACTGTCGGATCTTCTTTGTAGGCACCATCTTCATAAACTATCTGATCTGAAATGCTTTCCACAGACAGTCTCTGGATTCCGCTTCTACCCTGCTTTTCGCTAATAATGGCAAGTACAGCAACATCTACAATTAGTAGTGCCA
>CAMVNV010000134.1 GCA_947168935.1 uncultured Butyrivibrio sp.
GGTATCAAGATCTTCAGATATATTTTTAATATATGAAAGCCTTGATCCAAATCTCATCTTCTGAAGATACATATAGTCGTCAACGATACTTATCTCCTGAGACAGCGATACAAACTGCGAACTGGTCCTAAGGTTATACCTGAAAAGATGAGACAGACTCGTTATCATCTTCTGCGTAGTCTCTGCATTTTCAAGCTCCGCCATACCGGATATGACATTAAGAGTATTAAAAAGAAAATGAGGATTGATCTGACTTTGAAGAAGGTCAAGGCGTGCCAGATTGAGCTGCTTTTCAATCTCGACTTTTTCCATCTCTTCTTTATGGACACGCTCAGTCAGTTCCTGATTTTCCTGAAGCGTTGTGATGTGCTCAGACATGGCATGCTTCATGATATTGAAAGTATCTACAAGCTCTCCAATCTCATCTTCATTCGACACCTTGATATCGGGCGAATCGAATTTTTTCTCAGAGATATCATGTACACCTTCCGCAAGCTTCTTTAAAGGCCTTGTAACTGTTGCAGAAAGCACTCTTCCAAATCCTATCGCAAGAAAAAGACCTACCGCACTGATTATCATAAGGACAAGAGGAAGCCTGTCGATAAGAGTAACCTTTCTGGAATAAAGGACACTTCCCTCTTTTACCGTGATCCTTGTAAGATCCTGAATGTAAGAATTGATATTATCCTGCATATCATAAAGTTCGTAGATCTTCTGGCCCAGCTCACCCATAAGTACTTCATTAAGGACCTCTTCTCTCTGGGATTCATAATAATCATAGGCGTTCATGATCCTCCAGGTCCTTGCATACCTCTCACTTCCTACCTGTTTATAGCTATAGGGAAGAGCTGTAATGCTTGCCCTTGTGTGAAGACAGGCTTTCTCGTAGTTTTCCTTATTGACATCTATATCATTACGAATGTATTTTTCTAAAGCGGCATTTTCTTCCTCAAATGCTGTCTGAACATTAACGCATTTGGTCAGATCTGAAAGAACAGTTCCAAGCTCCCTAATAGATCCGCCAATTATGAACATGTTGAAAACACCCACTGCTATAACCACAGTTATGATAGCAAGTGAGTATGTTCTGGTTTTTCTTTCAATTGAGAGTTTCAGCCACAGCTTTTTTAAATATCTCATAGAAAACCTTTTCAAAAACGCATTGAAATTGTACGTAAAAAATTAACAATTTTGGTTCAGATTTTACCTTTTATATACAATAATAATATGCTATTTTTAGTTCAATAAAATTAGTATATAAAAACTAAACAGTCAGGCATGGAGGAATCAGTATGAAAAATGACAGATGGGTATTCCACAAAGATGTGGCACCACAGTATCTTGACAGCGGTGTAGTAAGATATGTTCTAGCATACAGCGGCGACGTAATGACTGTTGAGAATCATTTTGAAAAAGGCGCTGTAGGAGCACTTCACCACCATCCTCACACTCAGATAACTTACGTAGTAAGCGGCAAGTTCGAGTTTGAAATAGACGGTGAAAAGCACACTGTAGAAAAAGGCGACACACTCCTTAAGACAGATGGTGTGGAACATGGCTGCGTATGTCTTGAAGAAGGAATCCTTTTAGATATCTTTACCCCATACCGTGAAGATTTTGTTGAAGACTAAATCCCCCATAGTTTTCAAACCAATATCAAACAATAAAATAACATGTTTTAGTTCATAAAAAAAGACTTTCGACTACAATGCCGAAAGTCTTTTTGTTCTATGTTTATTTCTGATATACAAGTCTGTCTCCTGTCATGTATAAGAAGATAATGTCACTACATCGCTACCTGTCCATGTATATAGAGCCAGTAACGTTTCATCATGTGTCTCCATCTTATGAACCTTATTGGAGGGATGAAGTATCTCATCTCCCGGAGATCTTGAAGTTGTGACTCCTTCCAGTGTCCAGTCTGCTGTTCCCGACAAGACCTTATAGTATTCTATCGCAGGGTGCTTGTGCTCAGGATACAGGGTATTTGGTGATATAAGGGTAAAGCCAAGGCAGTACTCAGAAGTCTTAAAGGGTGCTTCCGGGCCTATAAGCTCTGCCCATCCCATGTAGGAACCAAGGTCTCCTCTTTCTTCATAGTTGTATTTCCAGGGCAGATAATCTGCCACTTCCCTGATAAGCTCCAGCAAAGGCTCCGTCTCTTTATCCCCATGCAAAGTAGATGACTTTGCATACTGTATAAGGGGTGACGAGCTCTTTTCAAAGGACTCAGTCTGATCCGGAATGACCAATGATGTCACCTTTGCTATCTTTAATGCTTCATCAATTATGGTTTTAATCTTTTGATTTAAAACTTCTTCAGACATGTGACTTCAGCACGACAACTGTATGACCGATGCTGCCTCCGTTTTTAAATATTTCATAAGCCTGTGTTGCAGTTAGTCTCTTATCTTCCAAAGACTTCTCGATCTCGAAAGCTTTCTTACCAGACTCTTCTACGCTTACGCCTTCAAATGCTTTTTCAAGGTCCTTAGCTCTATAGAAGATGAAGGGGCCAAAGCCCTCTTTTTCCTGCTGAGCATATCCACCTATTACATCCTCAGGCTCAGCCTGAACCTTCCACTGATAGGTATAGATCTCAGACTTAACCCCCGCCTGTTCTCCAAGTCTGATAAAAGAACTAAGGGGTACTCTTCCTCCCATCAGGGAAAAGACAAATCCGTTATCTGTAAGGTATTCGCCGGACTGAACCAGTGCCAGATAGTGAAGATCCAGCATGTCCGCATGAACTTCTTCCGGGATCCTCTCAACTCTTTTTTCAAGATAGTGACCGCTGTTGCGGCTGTCTGTGACTTCCTTGTCATCTGCCAGCGGCACGTTCGGAAGGTTCTCGTATATGACGTCGAACTTCGGACGGTTTTCAGGTTCTGTCTCTTTTGCAAATGGGGCAAAGAGGTCGCCTGCGCCGCTAAGCAGATTGTAGTTGTCGCTTTTCTTAAGTCCCTTTTCTACATTTTGTCTTGCTATATCTACAACGCTTTTCTGAAGGTCTGTAAAGCCAAGAGTCTGAGCTCCCAGTATCTCTGCGCCTGCAAGAACGTCAAGACCTGAGCCTGTTCCAAGGGAAAGGAAAGAACCAAAATCCCTGCCGTTTTCTTTTCTTGCGATCTTAAATGCAGGAACTGATACAAATGAAAGCCAGTCGCTCTTAACATCTTCGACCTGAGGCAGATATGCGTGAGACTCAACTGAGATGTCAACTATATCATTTATATGATCTGTATCTTTTTGCAATTCAAAGTATTTCTTTATATCAACTTCAATATTCATACCTGCCTCCCACTATGTTAGATAAGTGCGTCGTTTGAGTTATGTTATCGCAATAGCTTTTTAGCCAGCGATCCGCTCTGTTTCGCTAACGCCGACTGCTTTTTCAATAGCCTGCTGGAAATCTGCGATGATATCATCAGCATCTTCGATTCCAACAGAAACTCTGATCATGTCATCAGGGATTCCTGCATTGTGCCTGTCTTCAGGGCTCATCTGAGAATGTGTGCTTGTAGCCGGGTGAAGAACTGATGTTCTTGCGTCGCCAACATGTACTACTAGAGCAGCTACTTTGAGGGATGCAAAGAATGTCTTAATTGCTTCTCTTCCGCCCTTAAGTCCGAATGTCAGAACACCGCTTGCTCCGTCATAGTCGAAGTACTTCTCTACTCTCTTATGATTTGGGTTGTCCTCAAGTCCGGGATAGTTGACCCAGTTAACTGCTTCGTTACTTTGAAGGAACTTAGCAAGCTTAAGCGCATTGTCTGAATGTCTCGGCACTCTTAAGTGGAGTGATTCAAGTCCAAGGTTTATAAGGAATGCATTAAGTGGGCTGAGTACCGGGCCGTAGTCTCTAAGGTACTGAGCTCTTGCCTTGGTTATGAATGCTTTTGGACCAAACTTGCCTGTATAAGATGTGTTAGCGTACTGTTCGTCGGGTTCTACGAAATCTGGGAACTTGCCGTTAGCCCAGTTATAGGTTCCACCGTCTACGATTATTCCGCCAAGGGCTACTGCATGTCCGTCCATGTACTTGGTTCCTGAATGGATGACGATGTCAGCTCCGTGCTTTAATGGCTTACTTAAGAACGGTGTTGCAAGTGTATTATCTACAAGGAATGGAACATCGAACTCCTTGGCAAGTGCTGAAAATTTATCGAAGTCGAGAATTCCAAGTGCAGGATTACCAAGTGTCTCGCCATATACGATCTTGGTGTTAGGCTTGAATGCTTTTCTCAGCTCTTCTATTGGAGCTTCAGGATCAACAAAGGTTGTCTCAATTCCAAGCTTTCTAAGTCTTACATCCAGAAGTGTATAGGTTCCGCCGTAGATAGCGTTTGATGCTACGATGTGATCGCCTGCCTGAACTATAGTTGATATTGCAAGGAATACTGCTGCCTGGCCGGAAGCTGTTGTAAGAGCTCCAACTCCGCCTTCAAGTGCTGCAACCTTAGCTTCAAGAGCGTTCAGTGTAGGATTGCCGGTTCTCGAATACTTGTTACCACTTTCCTGAAGTGAAAAGAGCCTTTCAACCTGATCAAGATCCTCGTATTTATATGTAGTAGACTGGAAGATAGGAAGAACTCTTGGCTCTCCGATTCCTGGTCTGTATCCTGACTGTATGCACTTTGTTCCGATTCCCCAGTTTTCTTCTTTATCAATAGACTTTAAATTACTCATAACCATGTCCTCCTCTTGCCGTTTTCTATATTCATACTTTTCATACCGATTCGGTAGGATTAACTGTTAAATGAATAATACGCCCCATCAAAATAAAAAGCAATACCTGTAGCTATAGATTTTAGCTATAGCTTGGTATTGCTTTTGGCTATATTACTGAACTATCGCTATGTGTTCAGCTATAGTTCCTATGTATTAGAGTAGAGCCTCAGTCCTGAAGAAATCGATCATAAACCGTACTCAGCCTTTTTCTCTTCGATCAAGGCATCTACCTCTTCTTGTGTGGAAAAAGATATTCCGCACTCAATACATGCGTTCATGAAATCAGTGTAATCTTCTTCATCCGTTGGTTCCCACAAAGAATAAGGAACATAATACTCTTGCCTAATCCTCTAGCTGAAATAATTAAGATCTTCATCCAAAAATATATGAAAAATCTTTTTTATTCTTCGTCTGGTTTAAGTTCATCTCCATAATAGTACAGTTTGTCGTCAAAACCTATTTCCTGACGCTTCTCATCCTGAAGTATCTGTAATTCATCCATCGTTATAGCATTCTTTCCTTCCGCCTCAAGTGCAGCTCTCGCAAGATTATAAGGATCTTGAGGATTAGATTTATCTTCTTCTATGTTATGGTTATCTATATCGACAATATACACATAATAGTATGGTTCTACTTCTTCTGTATCAAAACTTATTTCGATTACATATAGTCCTATATCTGTACCAATAAATTGATCATTGTAGTAAAAATCACCATTTTCGAAAATATGAATTCCTTCTTCTCTTGATCGGTTCCAAAACTTATAATTACCATTTTCATCTATAAATCCCTGTTCAGCAGAGTGAATTGAATAGCAATCTCTAGTAAATAAGGAAACTCCTCCTGTAAATAGAACTGTGATAAAACTACTATCCCATGAATCTCCTGCAAAACATATCTTTAGATGTCCATCAACATTTTTTACAACCAATATTAAATTAAAAGCTGCCGCACCAATATCTGTCTTTAATTCATACGTTCCATCCAGTCCAAGATCGATATATTCTTCACATATATTATTTTCATATATCCAATCTTCAGCATACTCACATCCGTCACACACTTTTTCTTCAATCTCTGTTAATGTATAGCTCTCTCCATCTGTAAGCACTTCTGCTAAGCATAAAGCTCTGGTTATATCCCCATCTGAAACATATTCAGCTTCAATATTACCATTCAAGAATCCCTCATACAGGCTTTCAGATTCACTATCCAGCTGGATTTTATCTTTTTTCTTAGGTGAAATATATTCTTTATATATTTCATACTGATCCTCTGTTGTCACTTCAGAATCTGCTTCAGTTGCGTCATTATCAGTATTTGCAATACTATCTTCTACGCTTGTTCGTTCATCATCACTAGCACCATTGCTAGCACTTGTACCAATTGCGCTACTAGCATTTGTATCATTTGCACTGGATCTAGCATTCGCATCACTACTATTAGAATCATTGACCTTATCACATCCTGATACTATAGTCAGAAAAGTCAATAGAATTATAGCAATATAACGCCTTCTTTTTATATTACTCATCGATCTTTACTCTCCCTTACCTCTTCACACACCTCAAGTAATAGCAGGGGCTACACTAGCTCACCCCTGCCATTATTAGATGATATTAAGCCATTAATCAGAAACCATACTCTGCCTTTTTCTCCTCAATCAAGGCATCTACTTCTTCCTGTAAGGAGAAGGATATTCCGCACTCAACGCATGCTTTCATGAAGTCTGTGTAGTCTTCTTCGTTCGCTGGTTCCCACAAAGAGTAAGGGACATAATAATCTTCTCCATCTATCTCGTAGATATATATTGTCGAACCTTCTCCAGCAGGAGCCATTCCAAATGCATCCGGAAAATAGTCTTTTAAATCTTCTTCACTTACAATTTGTAATATATATACAAAATGAAAAATAACGTTTGAATCCAGGAATGCTTCCTCTTTGCCATTTGTATATGCGCTCGAGCTTCCACTTGAATAAATATATCCATCATCTCCAATATCAAAACGTGAACGAGCGCTACTTTCTCCATCAAATCTCAAGTATAAATGGCCTTCATAAAAACTAATTACATAGATATCGTCCATTGGCTCTGAAATAGAGTTATCCGTAATATCTATAACAAGTTCTTTAGTTCCATCACTGCCACAATCAATATATCGAGTCTCTATCGTGACATCATTATCCTGAACATACCACTGCGACAAAGTATACTTATCCCCATAAACATACGAAAAACTATAATTAAAAGGTTCTGCCACATATTCACATCTAACACATGTTTCATCATTTATGAAAGCCTCATATGCAGACTCTGCATCTTTATATTCATTATCGGGAACATCTGAGCTATTGCAATAAAACAGACCTTTCCCTTGCTGTTTGAACAATTTGAAATCTTCATATGAATTCTCGAAGTTTTCTTCGCATTCTTCAAGATAAGGAATCATGTCTTCAGGATTAACAGCTTCAAATAGTGTTACCTGATCTTCTGCCATTTCCATTATTTGATCGTATATTTCTTCAGAAGGCCCTTCTAATACGCTACTTCCAGATTCTCTTTTCCATTCATAGACATAGTCAGCATACCCATGATTATACCCACCTGTCATTATTGCATCTATCCACTGAGTACAAGATACCTCATCTGTCCTTCCGCTAATCATGTTACCCGATTCGTCTTTATATATATTCACAAGTACATAACCATATTTTGAAATACGATCATATTCAGAATTGGTCTCTTGATCTAAAACTACAAAAATAGTATCTTCCTCACTATCATAGCTAAAGGCTAGCAGCCTTTCAGTATCATCAGCAGTAAATGAAACTATCAGTTCTGGCACTCCATCTCCACTTATATCGAGGCATACATATTGATAATTCCCTGATATATAGTCCGAATAATACTCATCGTCCCATTTTGTAGCGATCTCATCTTTTACAAAATTGATATATTTTAAAAAAGGTGACTCAGGAACATAGTCTGCCATTGGGGATTCCCATGGAGTATAGTCAGCATTGCTTTGTGAGCTATTGCTTGAATTTGTTGAATTAGTGTTATCTTCTTCAATTGAATTACTCGATTCACATGAAGCATCACCTCCATCTAAACTAGTTTCATTATCAATCCCATTATTCTGGCGCTCTTCTTTATCATGCTCATAATCAAACGAATGAATATTACATCCTGTAATACCCAAAGCACATAAGGTACATATTAGTATTATTTTATTTTTCATTCTCACTCTCCCATAAAAACATTATAAAAGGATATTGCTCTTTCTCCTCTTTCTTCTGCTTTTGTTTCTTTGTCTTCCGGCACTTCATAGTATAAACATACATCTTTTGCAGCTTCCCTTGCTGCTTCTTGCGCGTTTGAAAACTTTGATTCGCTCCAATAATCATACACATCTGTTGACTTACCTTTTATATTAACTTTATATGTTAATAATTCATCAGCCTCAAATGCAGCTTCTATTCTAATACATTGTTCCTCTGTAGGATGGTCTTGTTCCCACGTAGGATTATCATCGTAAGGGTTGTCATCATTTTCATCGCTAGGATATCCCAATGCATCAATATATGCTCTTTCCAATGCCTTTCTTCTTGATGTTTCTGTCCATTGGGCAGATCCTATTCCATATTCTCCAACTTCTTTTACCTCATAAGATAGTATTAGTGTCTTTTGTAAGCCAATTACCTGAATATTTCCGCCACTATATTCATTTGCATAGCATATGCCATCAGGATCCTCATCTCCATCCAACGCATAATCCAAACCTTGAAACTCACCTGCTGTTCCTTCTCCCTCAACATTTGCTAATACTCCTGCAACAAAAGTATCTTCCATTCCTTTCTTGTACATTTCAGCAGCTATAATCAACATTGAATTCTTCTTTTCTCGAGATAATCCAAGTGTAGTATCATTATATAGTCTTTCTAATACATCATATTGATGTTCTGTTAGATCATAGTTTTCACTAATGTAATCCATATCAATTACTAATGCCTGATACGGATCAGGTTCTGTACTATTCATTAATTCATTTAGTAATTGTAGCGTATTTTCATCAATATATCCTGTAGCAGGAAGTCCATGCTGTTGCTGAAACCTGTAAATAGCTAATTCCATTTTCCCACCATATGCACCATCTATTTTCGCACAAGTATAGTATCCATTGTCATGGAGCCATTGCTGCATTACTTTAATGTCCTCACCTTCATCGCCTCTTTGATATATAGGATCTCCAGGAGTTGCAGCGACATTTCCACCACTATTACTACTTCCTGATCCACTCTGTGTTCCATTGTTATCATCTTCATCAGACTGGTCTATTTTTTCTTTCAGTTTTTCTATTACCTGTTTTATTATCTTCGCAAGTCCCTTTGCCACTTTTCCTGCAGCACCTTTTTTCCCTGCCTTTAGGTCTTCTATCTCTGCCATAATTGTATTTATCTGTTGTCTCGTAAGCCCCAGCTCAATGAGAACAGTTCTTTGCTTCTCTTCAGATATATTCAAAAAGGCAATTTCTAAATCGCGCTCCGATAACGCAGATACATCTATATCTTTTTTATCAAATAGCGTCTTCAAAATAATTTCAAGCTGGGCGTCACTTAATCTTCCGCCCAAATCAATAACACCATGTGTTTCAAGGAAATTGATGATATCTCCGTCCTTCATGTGAACAAAATCACCTGACAAAAGAACTGACGGATCAAATGGAATAGGAGCCTTTGAAGGTATAGCTGCCATAAGCTCCTGAGAAAAAGTCTGGTCAAGTTCTTCAACTTTTTGCTCATACTTAGTAACAGCATTATTAAATATATCTACACGGTCTATTACATTTTGTGCTTGTATCTTTATGATGTAGGTGCCAAAAGTCACATTTATACGTGACCTTAACATGTATTTTGAA
>CAMVNV010000135.1 GCA_947168935.1 uncultured Butyrivibrio sp.
GTTCTGTGGCTGTTGTGGTACGCTTCTTGTCATCATATGCATAAGTCATGACTCCGCCATCTGGGAATGACTGCTTTATGGTTCTTCCCTGGCTGTCATAGGTGTTGGTTATGGCTGCTATTCCGCGCTGGTTGGTTACTTCTGATATCCTGCCATCTTTTGAGTAATCGTAGGAAGCAGTAGTTCCGTCTGCATATGTTACTGTCTCAAGAACCTGAACCGATCTTGAATTGACAAGCTCTGAAGAAACGTTTTCGGAAGGTTCTTCTAATGACATATCTGAAGAACTATTAATTACAACATCCTGTGTTTTATAGGTATACTTAACAACCCTTCCGGTATGGTCCTTAAGGGTTACTATATTTCCGTATTCATTGTATGTAAAGAAAAGTGCTGCGCTGCCTGGTGTCTTAACTGATGCAAGGCGTTTAACTGGCTTTTCCTCAGCAGTCTTTACGTTAGTATATAAAAGCTCTGCAACTGTTCCATTATCATCACCCAGCTCCACAAGATATCCGTTTTCATCGAACTTCTTGTACTGGCCATTGTCCTGGCGGAGGAGATATGTTTTCTTTTTTATTATCTCTTCTTTGGTAGAAGCTGACTCATCTTCTATCTCTGAAAGAAGGCCTGGCTCACCATGTATCTCTTCATAGTACTTCTTGCCTTTGATGATGCGTTCTTTATATAAGCCTATGCTTCCATCTGCATATGAGATATGGATTCCTTCCTCATCTTTAGTAAGGCGCTCTGAATAGCTTACGCTCCATCCGTTACCAAGGATGAAATCTTCTTTGGATGACGGGAGAGCGTTATAGAATCTCTTGAATGTAAGAGGATAGAGTCCTCCTACCTTGAGGTCTTCATGTTCATTTATATAGTTTCCTGTACACATGTTTACAGGATCGTACTTATATACTTCGCATCTTTCCTTATTACCATTAAGGTAATCGGACATGTTCTGCATATAGGTGTCGTATTCCTGCTTGGTAGCTTCATCAAGCGACTTGGACGGGTCTTTATACCATGGGAGCATGGATGTATCAGTGTAATTAAGTACGGTATCCTGCAGCTGCTGTGATGTGAGTTCGAGGAATCCCTGGAGGTTTGATTCTATATCTGCAAGGAATGAGTCTAGATCTGATCCTGTTATCTCGTTTGCATGAGTATCGTTGAAGGTACTGAAACCTATTTTAGTTGTTGGTACTCTTCCTTCTGTACTGCCATTTCTTGTAATAAATCCAAGGTATGTCTTGGTATTATCGGGCATAGGCTGGGTGAACTCAACTCCTGCTATGGAACAGCCTGATACAAGGCCCTGATATATCTCTTCTATATCATCACTTACTGTTTCGAAGTTACTGATATAGGTCTCGAAGTCTGTTATTATCTCTTCAAGGCGTGAGAGTTTCATCCTGGCACTGTCATTCTCTGATACTTCATCCTTGAAATTTTCAAGCAGTTCATCCTGCTTAGACATGAATTCCTGGATTACCCATGTGAGGTCTTCGATCATCTTGATCTGGTAGTCCTGTATGAATGCTTTGGCTGCCTTAGCTTCAGGGCCAGTATGTGTGTCATCATCCACGAATGCTTTAAATTTTATTATCAGTGTATCTGACATTGAAAGAAATGCATTGTACTTTTCCTGACATGCTGTAAAGTACTCTGCCAGCTTCTCCTGGTCCCATGTGATTTCCCCGTTTTCTCCTGCCATAAAACATTATCTCCTTTTGTCTTTTCCTATGTTGTATATTGTCTTTCCTGTTAAATTGTCTTTCTTATAACTGTGGTGTCTTGATCCTTGTAATCGAATTTCCAATAATACTGAAAGCATCTCCTAATACGCACGGCTTCTTTGCGGCCTTAATAATTGCCATAGGTATTGTCAGTATCTTAAGATCTCCTATGTTCTCAAACATGATGAGATTGCCACAATCTCTTATCTGGCGATGGATAGGATTAGAACCTACCGGTGCAATTGCCTTGTTATCGACATTTGTAAACCAGATACAGATTCTGCACTTTTTGAATGCGTCCGTGAGTTCCTTATACTTATTGTATATTTCTTCATTAGAAGCAATTATATCCATAGCAGTTTTTGCGTTAATCATAAACATTATGAGTGGATCACCAGAAAGAGCCCCTGCATCCAATGATAGGCGTTCATGGCGCACCTTAGCTGTATCGTGAATCTGCTCAATGATATCAATTATCTCTGTATCACTTGAAGTATAGTTTTCAGTAATACCAAGGCTCTCTGCAAATGAAAGCTTCTCTTCAGAATCATCAGCAATATACAACTTCACAGGTAATGTCTTACTGCTGCTTTCCATTTCATTTATACAGTATTTAAGATATCCGACCCTTCCAAGATCTTCACGACCTAATATTCCCATAAGAGGCTTATTAAGAAGATCTGTCTGTACAGCTCTTGTATCAGTATAGGCAACACCTTCTATCATCTTGTAGTTATCAAGACCCTTGATACCATACTGACTCTTAAGGAATGCATTTGTAACCTGAGCTGGAACAGACGCGATTGTCTTAACACCGCAACCTTCATACTTTGTATTTACTTTTTCTATAAATTCATTAATCTTTGATATTCTTTCAACTTCTTTTCCCATAGAAAATGCAAGGTAAGACTGGAATTCCTTGATCTCATTGTCTATTGGAATAAGACCTCTTCCTGGAACGTCGTCGGGCCTTGTACGGCATCTGTCAAGAAGTGCGGTATACTGTGAGCGGTCATTACAGTTAAGTGCAATCTTGATCGAAAAATTGGTAAGGAGCTTATATCCTATTCCAGAAGTCTGCTGATTGGTTATTACTATTGATATACCTACAGCCACACCATCTCGACATATCTTTAAGAAATCGTCTTCATACTCAGCATAAGTTGATCTGAATACTGTATAGTTCTCTACAAAGAGTATTATCTGTGGCATATCCTTATAACCAGCTTCACGATACGCGCTATAGGAACTAAGACCTATATCTGCAAGCTTCTCTCTTCGCTCGTCAATAGTTCCAAGCATGAACTTCATGAGATTCTTGAGCTTATCATCTTCACTGATGGTAACGACAGCACCCACATGGTTCATCTTTTCAAAAGTACGCATGATCATGGAAGCAAAGTCTATGATATAGATACTGACATCTTCCGGTGAATACTTTGTCGTAAGACCATATATCATGCTCTGAAGAAGATATGACTTACCACTAAGCGATGATCCCAAAATAAAGATATGATTCTGGGTAAAATTAAGCTCAAGCTCATTCTGTGCCTGTCTTGCAGGATCATCATATATACCGATGGGAACAGTAATATCTGTACCTGATACCTTAAGATCAGAAGGATAAGGAATGATCTCTCCAAGGGGTGGAAGTACAATACTTGAAAGCTTTTCAATCTTTTGCTTATCGCAATAATCATGGATATACTTTGTCAGAGCTTCAAGCTGTGTTTCTGTCCCTTGCATTTTTGCTGGCTTCTGACTGTATATTGGCATTCTTGCACCGGATAAAGATACAGCGTTTATTTCAAATTTGCGTTTATTATCCGTATTTCCAAGGTGTGTAGGTGCTCCGCTATACGCTGACTGGAAAAGTTCAAATAGTTCGTTATTACCTACCTGAAGATACGCTCTACCCGGCTCTCTGATCTCCGCAGCAAGGGGAGACTTTAATACTTCATTACTATCGCTCTTGCTCTGAACTTTAAGACATAGCTTGAACTTGGAGTTACTCCAGATCTGGTCATTAACGACACCTGCCGGTTTCTGAGTAGCAAGTATGAGATGTACACCAAGAGATCTACCTATACGTGCTGCAGATATAAGTTCCTTCATGAACTCAGGCTGGTCACTCTTAAGTTCGGCGAACTCATCTACGATCAGTATCAGGTGAGGAAGCGGTATGTTTGTCTTGCCATCACGATACAGACGGATATAGTTATCTATCTGGTTAACATCATATTTGGCAAAAAGTTCCTGACGGCGCATAAGCTCTGCCTTAATTGACATAAGTGATCTGTCTATCTGTTTACCATCAATGTTTGTTATTGCACCATTAAGATGTGGCAAGTCTCTGAACTGATTGGCCATACCACCACCTTTAAAGTCGATTATAATGAAACTGACTTCATATGGATGGAAGAGAGTTGCTACAGACAAGATATATGTCTGAAGAAGCTCAGATTTACCTGAACCTGTAGTTCCTGCAACAAGGCCGTGAGGGCCATGATATTTTTCATGAAGGTCAAGAGCAAGGATTTCTCCGCCGCTCTTAACTCCAATAGGAGCCGCCATACTCTCATATACTTTGGAAGCTTCCCATCTGCCTAAAAGATCCAGATCAAAAGCATTCATTATCCCGAGAAGCTGGTACATTGTGATATTTTTGGTAAGGGTGCTCTCAAGACTTACTTCATCTATATATACGCTTCCAAGGCGGAGCGCACATTTTTCTGCCACAGCTCGGTCAACGTGGTCATATACAAAATTCTGAACTTCCTGTCCGTCCTTGGAATCCTGGATATAACCTCTGTTATCCTGGGGCTCCAGATACACCTTAACATCGCAGCCTGCATTTAATAGTTCTTCAAATTCCTCAAAGAAAACAAATGCAAAACGAAGCTCCTTGGCCCTTGATACATAGTTAAGTACAGGATGGTTCATTATCTTATCGCTTCTATAGCAAAAAACGACTATGTATGGCAAAGCTTCTACCTCAGCAGATTTAAGGTTTTCTCTTGCTGAAAGTTCACCATAAAGGTAGGCAAGGCCGCTCTTTCTGCTTCTGTCATCAAAAATAAGATTTCGCATGACTGCGTTATCAGCTGTAAGATTTTTAAACCATCTGATCCACTCAAAGTCCTGCTTATCAATCTCATCCATTATCATGAACACTTTGACATCTTTATAAAAATGCTGACCACAAATCTCTATCAGGAGGTTTTTGGCCATCTGATAAAGTTTCGAGCGTACGCCAATGATACCCGTCGCATTACCACCTGCAAGGTGTAGCACAACCGGCATATCATCTATGTATCTGTACTTATCATGTACTTTCTCAGGATATTCCATCATTGGATCCTCAATCTCAACAAACTGCTTCTCGTTGAAATCAACCTGGCACACAGACTCAACGCTACCTGTACCAATACAGATATCCAGAAAGTCAACGTCTTCAGACGCTTTTTCAAAAAGACACGAATCAAACTTTTCTATTGAGCTAACTGTATCATTCAAAGAACGATTACGTTTTTTGAAGATGGTCTTCTCATTTTCTCTGGCTTCGATAATCTCTTTTTCCTTATCATCGAGATATTCATTATATTTCTCGACCCTATGGATCATTTTTTGTTTATATTCTTTCTTTTCCTTGAAATAGTTGACTATGGACATCACTATTCCAACACCCATTGAGATTCCAAAATACAAAACATATGTAATGTTTCTTCCGCCCATAACGCCTCTTAAGAGGATCATTGCTGCAAACATGGTTACAGACGGTATCAGGGTCATAAGAAGACCACGCTTTTGCTTCTCTGGTGCTTTCTCTGGAGGAAGCACCTTGATCTTGTCTTCAGGATCTTTATACTGCTGACGTACACTACGGAAAAATCTAGGATATTTCAGATGATTCTCTGACAGTTCTACCAAAGACAGGGACAGATGTGATGTAACCTTACCTGAATCAGTTGTATAGACTGTTCCACTTTCCAGAAAAAAGAAATAGCCGTTAATGCATATAAAGTCGTTATCATAGAGGTCAATCTTGTCGCTCTTTTTATAGACACCGTTAACCATTACACCATATGACAGATTGGATGCATCGATCATCCATTTGTTACCATCATAAGATAGTCCAGCTGATTCTCCTCCAGTTATAGGGTCATTAATAAATATATCGCTTCCACTGGCACCACCTACATAAATAACGCGTCCTACAGGCATGAGAATCGCCAAGTTATAATTATCCTGAACGATACCAAAATCCACCATGAAATCAATATACAGAACATCTGCATCAGATTTCTTATAGCGGACAGTAATACTATCACCAGGTTCAAGATCATGAACACTTTCATTAAGAGAAGACTTACTTCGGATATAGATGTCCCCTTCGCAAAAAAGAACAAATCTATCTCCCTGTCTATTTATCTGAATTTTAAAATCTTCAAAATAGTCACTCCTAATAAGTGCAACATGACACTCTTCTCCAGTACCAATACTAAGCCCGTTAAAGTTTTTATCACTTATCGTTACTTCTCTATAGATACGTGAATTATATATAGTTACTCTATAATTCATCTTCTTTCCTGCCTAACTCCATCAAAATAAATAATAGTTCCATTTCTCAATCCTATATCTTCAAGCGTGACCTCACCACGAAGAAGCGCTGTCGGGTTCTTTGATCTTAGATAGCATCTGGAAGGATTATCCATATCTATACCTAGATCAAATCCCTTATTAAGACCATTAATAAGCTCATTAGCTGAAAGATTAATTGGTATTTCCAGATCTATTTTTTCTCCACTTACTAAATTGTGGAATATTACTATAATCTTTTCTTCCATAGTAGTGTCCTCATACCACTGCTTCCGCAGTATCTTTAAACAAATTATGAGAATATATCTCTTTCATAGTAAGTGCATCTTCAAGTTCTGGAATATACTCTGCTATAGGATAGTCGTCTTCTGAAATGAGCTCGCTAAGCTTATCAGGTCTGTACTTTTTGTATCTGCCACATACAATAATGCTCTGTCCACGATACTCCCCTATATTTTCTAAGAGTCTTGTTATTCGAGCTGCTGCATGTTCTGTTTGTTCAGATACAATTATCAGACGATCTCCCTCCAGAATCTGCCGCATTGTGTCACTATCTATGATTCCAGATCTATGTTCTAAAATTACATAATCAAAATCATTTGTATCTCTAAGTTTATCCGCTATCTCACAATAATCCTTAGCACTCAATCCATATGAAGCAAGGATTCCATGAAATGGCTTCATATAGCTTACAAGATCATTTTTAACAAGAGTCAGAATATTATCTTCAGAATTATCTTTAATTGCTGCAGCAATATTTCTATCTGTCTCATCATCACCCGGATCACATCTAAGAATCTGATCAAACGTCTGAAATTCTTCTGCATCTACATAGAGCGTTTTGTATCCTTTTCTTGACAACCAATATGCTGTTCCAAGAGCTGCCGCTGTCTTCCCCGCTCCGCCGCTGACTGATATGACATTTATTAGATGTGTTGATCTGCCTTGATCCTCCGTCTCCTTCAAAAGATAATCTGCACCAAGCGCCTGTACTATGCCTTGCGCACCTGTATATTTATTGATCTTCCCAGCGCTTTCATCTCCTTCTGAAAGCTGATACACATGAGCTGGAATCTGCTTTTGACAAAAATCACCAACCAGTTCCTCGTCGATAATAAGTGTGTCTATTCTATGGGAAGATTTGATATATTCCTCCAGGTAATTCTTATCATCGATTGTTTCAAGTGTATATTCTCCTCTTAATACACTGGCCAGATCATATTCAACACTACTTGTATACTCTTTATCCAAACATACAATAAGGACTACATTTTGCTTCATAATCTATTACCCATAATTAAAAATAACTTCAAAATCCATATCTGCGATTCTTAAAATGCTGCTATTCTCAATAGGAACTTTTTCGTTCACCGTAAGAACAGCTCCATTTACAAAAGTATGATTTCTACTTCCGCTATCTGTCACATAGACAGTATTATTCTCAACTTCTATCATCAGGTGTGATCTGCTGACAGCAGGATTCATAGCAAGAACTCCGTCATTATTCGCAGATTTACCGATAGTAAATCTACTCTTGGTTATATATAAAGAGAAAGTTCCATAAGCTCCATCATGATGAAGTTCTATCTCTCGAATAACCTTGCTTGTTACACTATCTGGAACTTTTACGTATTCATCATTTACATTTATTACTGCATCTTCGTCAAATTCTTTAATAACAAATGATAAAATATCTTCTAGATAGCCAACTCTGCCAGGTATGGCATTTTCATGTTCTCGTAGATATGTACACTTCCCAAGCAATGTGGATAATCTACTATCTTCGAAGTGATCATTTATACCAAGAACTGCGCTTATAAAAGAATAGTTCTTTTCAAGAAATCTAATATGACCATCCGATTCGCCCTGAGATAATACGGGAATAATAATAAATTTCACTTCTCTAGTCTGGAAGTCTATAAAAACACGATCTGGATCTAATTCCAGGAACTCTTTCTTCAGATATGTCTGCGATTCAATTTCCCGGATCACCTCTTTGTAATGATAAATCACACTAAAAATAAGCCCATTATCCAGTTCGGAAATGCAAGAAGCTAGCGATTTCAAATCCTTTACAGAATACAAAAGGCGCCTTGCTCCATTATTCCTTATAGATATAGGCTTTATAATATTTTGAGACATTGAATTAGATAACATCTTCAATGCGAGTTTAGAATACTTGTCATTATCTAATGTGTATGAAATGTGAGAAAATGCTTTTTCTACGATCATTCTTACTTCTGTATCCACGCTTTTTGCATCTGTGGCATATATCTCCCTATTTGGCATTCGAATCTTGTTACAAGAAACCTATAATATTGTAGGCGGATTTGCATTTTATCTGTTAATCATCCGACGAAATGCATTTTTTATACGACAAACTTCATATAAAGAAAAAAGATTGCCATGATTGGCAATCTTTTTTACTCCAACATATAATATCGGTTACTTCTCTTTAGGATTGCTTTTTTTGCTCGAACGAATCCTGGTAATAATAAAAAGCTGTTCCAAGATAGTTGTTACAAGTAAAGTGATACTTATTAAATAACGCCCACCACCCCAACAAACATACGCCAAAAAGAGAATCATTATAATTTGCAAAATAACTGCAAAAACAAATAGAATTATTTTTTTCTTTTCCATGATTTTAGTTTGTCTCCTTAAAAAACCAATTCTTCACCCAAATATTTCTGCAGCTTCTCAAATTGATTTTTACTCAAAATAAATGTATCCGCTCCATCCTCTCCGTTGCTAACATAATACGAACCATCCTCGTTCTTCTTAAACTTGAGCTGATGAGAATCATCTATTAAGAACATTGCCTGGGTTAAGCCATTATTAATACACAAATATTCTTTTCTAGATGATATTTTCAGGTTAATAGAAGATACTATTACAATGCAAATTAGAACGCAAAAATTTAAAACCAATTCTATATTCCAAGTTGTAATTCCAAAATCGAAAAT
>CAMVNV010000136.1 GCA_947168935.1 uncultured Butyrivibrio sp.
ATGAAAAAGGGGCCTCGCCCAGATGATTTAATCATCTAAAGCGACAGCCCCTTTTGGTTTTATAAACCTTAAAATGTTCTGATAATTCCTGAATAGAGATAGAAAATAATCGTAAAAATATAATATATTATCGATAAACTATTTTAATTCTCCCTAAATAGTGTTAAAATTATCAATATATATGCAGTGTTCAGAATGAGGGTAGCTGAATACCGCAAGATCTTTCGTTTTATCACGTTTTACTTGACAACTGGGTCTGACTTAAAAGTGTTTCCACTTGGTTTGCAGTAAATGCAAATTACAGTTCATTAGGTGATTGAGTAAAAAGGGAATCCATTTTAATAAGTTTTAAGCTTTTAAAATGGAGGAGAGGGGTAAAATGAACAGAAGACAAATAAAGACCTTTTTTTCGGGTACGCTAGCTGCTACCTTTCTTTTCCATTCTTTTGGAAGTAGTGGTTTCGTAACATTTGCTGATAATGATCAGGCAGATGATTTCTCCCAAATTATCCAGGAAGATAATAGCATAGGTGACACTAATGAATCTGATAGTGCTTCAAACCCTTCTGATAGCGGGGAAGATGGCACTTCAGTTACAGACAGTGACAGTCTGGGAAGCGGAGATAGTGTTGAAGGTGAAGCTGGATACAATGCTGATGGTAGTTTTTCTTCGGACGCTGAATTAGACCAGGAAGGTGCTTTCGCAGATCAAAACAGTGATGATCTTGATGCTGATGGTAGTAATTCCGGCACAATTGATGGCGATGGTACAGAATTAGAAGATGCTGAAGCTGATGATCTTGGCGAAGACTCCCTCGATGAAGATGCTAAGGATGAAGAAATAGCAGAAGATGATCTTTCAGCCTTCACGATTTCATACCTTGCTAATAATGGCGGTGCTCTGACTACAGATGAAGGCAATATTAAATTCCTTGAAGAGGCAATTAAGCTCAATGATGAAGTTGTAACGATAGTTGGAGCTAAGGCTATTCCTGATGAAGGATATGTTTTTGCAAACTGGACATATGATGAACAGATAATAAGCGAAGACGAAGCATTCGTTCCGACTATTGAGTTTATCAGATCAATTTCAGAAGAGAATAAGAAGGCTGCATTTTATGCAAACTTTACTCTCGAATCAGAGGATGAACTTACATATAATGATCCTTTTGATTATGAGATAACAATTGATGGAATTACGATAACAGCGCATGCAGATGCAGGAATAATACCTGATGGATCTGTGCTGAATGTTGCCAGAGCTGACAGTAGTACAGAAGATAAAGTCAAGGAAGCAGCAAAAGAAATAAAAGATGAAATTTATACTAAAGAAAATAAAAAAGGTTCCGATAATAGTAAATGTGGTGTTCTCATAAAGTCAGATGACCAGATTGAAGATAGTTACGATCTTGATGGAACATATACTTTTGATATAACCATTACCAATGAAAAAGTAGAAGGTACTATCCAGCCCAAGAATGAAGAGGCCGTAACCATTACTTTTACTAATGTCATTGATATTGCAAGCGAAGATACATATCTTTCAGTTTACTATGTTGAAACAAGTGATGCTAAAGATGAGATAGCACAAGTTGAGCCAGAAGATGATGCATTATCCGGGGAAGAGGGAGACAGGGAATATTCAAATGCATCACAGTCAGTAGATGAAAAGGCAGCTTCAAATGAGATGGCTGTTGATAATCTGACTAAGGTAAGTGAAACAGTAAACAATACAAAAGATATAGAGTTTGATGCATATCATTTTTCCACATATACAATTACATCAACCCGTGAAACAAGACCTGATTATAAACACGCACAGTACACACCAAAGGCATTTAAGATCCTTACAGGAAAGACTTTAGAAGCAGGCCAGTTTTCTTTTTCCATTATAAGAACAGATGAACATGGAACTCCATACGATGAAAGTAGTGACCTGTTCTTCAAAGAAAGTGGTGTAAAAAATGACAGCAACGGCCTGATAACTTTTTCAACTCTTGAATTTGATACACCTGATACATACTATTTCAAGATCACTGAGGATATACCTGCTGATGCAGATAAAGATCCTCATATGACATATGACGAAAACTTCTATATATTAAGACTTTATGTTTCGGAATACATTGATGATAGAGATAAGCTGGTAGCAAACCCGGCCTATGTAAAAAATGATACGCTTCCACCTGTTAGCGTCAGCCTCTATGACTACTATGGTCCGGACATAAATGTGGATCATGCATTTAAGTTTTCTAACGGAACTACATATTATGAAGGAACTAACCAAAAAACAGCTGCAAGCGGATCTTTTAACAAGTATACAGGAGATAGTGCCGCAGATAAGAAATTTACAGGTATCGTAAAACCTGAACTAGTTAATGGATATCCAGTTTTAAACTCTGAAGTAACAGGTTCTGATGAGAGTCTTAATTATCTTTTCACAGATGTATCTTCAGGGGTTGTTGATAAAAGAGAAAATGTCATCCTTTATGATATTGGAGATGATGAGTCATATGTGTATATAAACCATGCTTTTTTCCCTTTTGATGGAAATGGGGAAAAAGAATCCGGAGATTCACATAACTATCATTTCAGCGTTGTAACAGAAGCGGCATTTGTAATTCCTGAAAATGGTAAGGTTTATACAGAGGATAACCCTAATTCAACCGTCGACATGGTATATGAATTCGAAGGCGACGATGATGTTTGGGTATTCATAGATGGAAAACTCGTTATAGATCTTGGCGGAGTACATGACAAGGTTGGAGCGACTCTGAATTTTAACACAGGAGACATACAGTATTACCAGTTTTCCAATAAAAACTCAGGTTCAAAGGTACTAAAAGAGTCAACAAATTTAAGTGAAGTATATGGATCAGTCTGGAAGGATGGCAAGGTTCATACACTTAAGATCTTCTATTTTGAAAGAGGAAAGAGTTTATCAGAGTTTGATTCAAACTTTAACCTTGCACTCATTGCAGAATTTAACAACATTTACGAAGAAGAAATTGATTGCGAAACATCGGTTAAGTTCTCAGGAACCAAGACACTCACAGGAAGAGCTCTTGCAGCAGGTGAGTTCTCCTTTGAACTTAAGGATGCTGACGGCAATGTGATTGAGACAGTAACAAATGGAGCTGACGGATCATTTTCTTTCTCAGAAATAAAGTATTTATATAATGAACAGACAGACGATACCGGAGAACATAAATACTCCATAAGTGAGGTGGCAGGCAGCCTTGCATATGTAACCTATGATACCAGAGTTTACAATATTACGGTTACAGTGAGTTATGACATAAATGGAAAGGCTCTGATAGCTACAATACAAGGATTAAATGCAGATGGAAGCGGCGCAAACTTTACGAATTCATATACTCCGCCGTCAACTCCGCCGCCACCACCGCCAGTGCCTCCGGTAATACCGCCATCTCCACCTTACACAACCCCGGCTATTACACCAGTAGACACGCCGATGGTATTAGGCGCAACAAGAGAAGTAGAGACGCCCGAGGACACACCACAGGTACTTGGCGAGAGAAGAAGAGCAACAGGTGATGACAACAGAATATTTGAAAGAGTCCTTGTGATCGTTATATGTACCTTGGTGATAGCAGGCATCATATTAATGGAAAGGAAGAAAAAGGAAAACTGACGTAAAAGGTAGAAATCCACCTTAAGATCAATAACATCCAGAAATGATATTGAGATTATGGTGGATTTTTGTTCCTGTATTTTACTATTAAATAGACGCATTAACGTACAAAAGCGGCATGAAATTTCATGACATATTACCGTTATTTCGGACATGATTTATTGAAATGCCATATTCTGGGCGTTATAGTGTTAATAGTAATAATAACTTCATATTGGTAATTTTTACTCAGGGAACGCCCGCACCATTGAGCCCTGTGTCTTGGAACGAGAAAGCTTTTTGCGCTACAACTCTCGTTTTGAGACACAGGGCTTTTTAATACCAAAGGGATGAAAAGCGTTGAGGACGACAAGGAGGATAAAACCCTTTTAAAAATTACCGCAGGGTAACCGTTAACTTGGTCTAAGTGAGAGGGATTGCTTATGAGAAGAACAAAGTCAAGGTTTTTAGCATGGATGCTGACAGTAGCATTAGTGCTGAGCACATTTGCAAGTGATTTTGCATCCATAGTAACCTATGCTGATGGCGCAGAGGATATCCAGTCTGAAGATATTACAGAGCCAGCAGCAGAACCTGCACCTGAAGTGACAGAACCTTCTAATGATGGAGGATCTTCTAATGACGAAGGAGAACCTTCTAATGATGAAGGAACACCTTCAAATGATGAAGGAGAACCTTCTAACGATGAAGGGACACCATCAAATGATGAAGGAGTACCTTCTAATGATGAAGGAACACCTTCTGATGATGAGGCAGCTCCTGAAGATGAAGAAACTCCTGAAGGAGAGGCACCTGCAGATTCAGAGGAAATTCCTGCTGAAGGCGCTTCAGAAGAATCAAGTAACACAATTACCATTACTTACAACTCTACAGAGGGTGGTAAGGTTTATAAAGGCATCGACGAATACGTAGACTGCTTTGATGAAATAGTAGACCTTAGCGCAGAGACAGTTATATATGTAGGAACAGTTGCAGTAGCTGATGATGGATATACATTCAAGCACTGGAAAGATGCTGAAGATAATATCGTATCAGAAGAAGCTACATTTATTCCTAATGGACTTACAGAGTCAAAAACTTTTACAGCAGTATTCGAAGAAGTTGTTGTAGAAGAACCTGAAGAAGTAGTAGAAGAAAAAGAAGAAGTTAAAGAAGAGAAGATCGTTACAGTAACCTATAAGGCTGCTGAAGGCGGTAGTGTTTCAATAGAGACTGAATCAGTCAATATTAATGATGATGAAGCTGCATTTACAGGCGCAACAGCAACAGCTGACGAAGGATACAAGTTCATAGGCTGGAAAGATGCAGATGGCAACATCATTTCTGAAGATGCTACATATGTTCCATCTGGTGTAGAAGAAGATGTAACATATCTTGCAGCATTTGAATTAGAAGAACCTGAAGAAGAAGTTATAGAAGAAAAGATCGTAACAGTTACTTATAAAGCAACTGAAGGCGGTAAAGTTTCTATAGAAAAAGAAGAAGTAGATATAAATGACGAAGACGCTGAGTTCAAGGGCGCAACAGCAACAGCTGAAGAAGGATATGAATTCAAAGGCTGGAAAAATGCAGAAGGTACAATAGTATCTGAAGAAGCAGAATTCGTTCCTAAGAGCATAGCTAAAGATACTACTTTTACAGCAGTATTTGAAAAGAAAGCAGTTGAGAAGCCAGCAGTTACATTCCATAAGACTGCAAATGGTATTTATGTTCGTGTAGATGCTCCTGAAGGCGCATTCCCTAAGGGAACAGTAATGAGCGTATCAGATGCAACAAGTGATAGCGTAGTAAACGCAGCATCTGAAGCAGCTGGAAGCGAAGAATATTCAGTAGAAAAAGTCATAGCTGTAGATATTACATTTACATATGAAGGCAAGGAAATTGAACCTGCCCTTCCTATAAGTGTTATTCTTACATCCAGTGAAATTGCAAACGCACAGGAAGCTACTGTTGTTCATATTGATGACGATGGAAATGCTTCTGTAGTAGGTGCTAATGTTCATGATAATAAGGCTGAGTTCAGTTCATCTGATTTCTCAGTATATGCTGTTGTAGTTGGTACTAATACTGAAAATAGCAGATTAACAGTTAAATTCGTAAATGGTGGAACAGAACTTGCTTCCATATTGGTAAAGAAGTCTGATGTTATGGACGACGTTATCTACGATCCATACGTTGGAACACTTGATGAAGGTGTAAACTTTGCAGGATGGACAACAGATTCTAATTACACCGCAAAAACAACAGGTCTTTCCACAGCACAAGTTAGAAGTGAAATTGCAGCCTATGACTGGACTACAGTTATCGACGGTGAAACAACAGTTACATATTATGCAATGCTTATCAGCCAGTACAGCATTACATATTATGATGAATTATCTGCAACTATTATCCAGGAAGCTCTTGATATAAGAGCTGATAAGGCTGGCAAAGATGCTATAGCTTATAAGATTTCACAAAACTACAGCACTTATGATGACGAGCATGAATTCTTTGGATGGTATGCTCTTGTTGGAAAAGAAAATATTGTAGAAAATCAGGATCTATTCCAGTATGAAGATGAAATTAATGTAAAGGGCGATGTCATATTTGGCGTTAATGCTCCTGAAGGACATTGGCTTGTATTTGATGAAAATGGTAAGGGCGGAACATATAATGCTCCAGTATTCCTTAAAACTAACGAAGTAACATCTGC
The DNA here is from genome assembly GCA_947168935.1 of uncultured Butyrivibrio sp. Lineage (GTDB taxonomy): Bacteria > Bacillota > Clostridia > Lachnospirales > Lachnospiraceae > Butyrivibrio. The sequence goes on from CAMVNV010000136.1 coordinate 6,351, forward strand.
GCCCGATCGAGAAATGACTCGTCTTGGTTATACATTCGGTGGTTGGTATGATTCTAAGGAACATGCTGATGCACATTCAGCAGATCCTACAGTAACAGAAGGTAAGTTCAATTTTGGTAGTACTATCTCTGAAAGAACTACTGTATATGCAAGCTGGATTAAGGTAACCACTGCAGATTATACAATTATTATCTGGAGACAGAACCTTGACGGTAATGGTTATGATTTTGAAGAATCTATAACACGTAGTGGAAATGTTGATTCTGCAATCACTGCTGTAACAACAGGCGGAACTGGAAATAATGCTTATGCAAGTATTAATGGTACACCCAAGAGAGTTACAGGTTTCCATTATGTAAGCAATGATCAGTCAGGTAAGACAATCTCACCTGAAGGAACAACTATTGTTAATGTTTATTATGACAGAAATCAGCATACTCTGACATTCCAGGTACAATATTCAGTATCTACTGGAGATAATGATAATAATCCTGCAAAGTATGGCTATATCGATGGTAAATACCAGAGGGTTTACTGGAATAATAATGCATTTAGAACATCAGATAGTAGAAATGCTACAGTATATTCCGGAACAGTATTTAAATATAATGGAAATAATAACTGGTCAACAATTAAGGAAATCAAGGCTCTTTACGGACAGTCTATAAGTGACTACTTCCCTATAGTGGGAACAGATGGTTTCACTTATACTGCTGCAAGATGGAAACCACAGAGTAGCACACCTTATACCGAGGTATTATCATATATTGACATCATGCCAGATTATGATGTTGCTTTCCATAAAGATGATAATGGTCCTGGTGAAGCAAACTATAAGACAATAACTTACTATGTGGAAGCACTTCCTGGCTCAACCAATACTGTTTCTTATAACGGTAAGACATTTGTTGAGTATAAGACACTGAAGTGTGATTATAACTGGTTTACAGAAGCAGAAGATTATCTTGAATTACCTGGCTTTACAAAATATGGAGTTAGTCCTGCAACTGGAGCATGGGGCCGAAACGGCGCTTCTACAGTAAAGTGCTATTATACTCGTAATAAATACGCCATCACATTTATGGATGGATCGTACTTTGATGGTAACAATAATAAGCTAGAATCTCGCACTGGAGAGTTAGAGCTTAAGGATGGTATTTATTATCAGGCAGACGTAACTTCATATAAAGATTACGTTCCTAGTGTTACACGTAATGGATATGCCTTCGAAGGATGGTATATTGATAACGAATGTACAAAAGAATATGAGTTTGGCAAGATGCCTGAGAATGGTATCATAGTATACGCTAAGTGGCGCCAGGTTCAGTACCGTGTATTCCTTCATCCAAATGCTGGTACAGATCCAACTCTTGACTGGGGTTCTGAATCTCAGGCAATGAACTTCCGTATAGATTATGATGAAACTATCAGTGTTCCTACAGGTACAAGAACTGGATATGTATTTGTAGGATGGTATACAGATGAAGCTTGCACCAAGGTATTTACAGCTGATACAAGACTTAATGAAGCTACTGTAACTACAGATTATGATAAGACAAGTCATATGACAGACCCTATGGATAAATGGGGTAATGTAGGATCTGGAGCATATAACTCTGATGCAAACAGATCATGGATCACCAAAGAGTTCAATCTTTATGCAAAGTGGAGAGCTACAACTGATGGTTCTAAGGGTATAGATGTTGTTTATGACTCTGCTGATCCTACTACAGGAGTTTCGAGCGGTCAGACAGCAACAGATGGCAGATGCTATGTTGATTCAGCAACAGCTATAGCAGCAACTGCTGTACCTTCAAACAATAACCTCTACCAGTTTGATTACTGGGTACTTCAGACATGGGACAAGAATGCAAACAATGGTGAAGGTGCATATGTAGACGTTGAAGGCTCTAAAATCTATCCTGGACAGGAATATACAATACATGTAGCTAATGCACATGTAACAGATATTGTTTACAAGACAGATGCAAGTGGTAATCCTACGGATAAGATTGAATCTGCTAAGTACACAATTCAGCTTCGTGCACAGTACAAGCTGATTGGAGAACCTACACCTACATTTATTCCTTGGTATAAGAATGATGGAACAAAAGCTTTCCAGGTCAATGATAATATCCTGATTAACGAAGCGGTTAATATTCCTGACGCACCTACTCGCGAGGGCTTTATATTCAAGGGCTGGGCTAGAGTAAGCATGGGTAGCACCAGTGATGATGTAGATGAGTTCATGTCAGTCGCAAGTTACCATACACAGCCCCTTGGCGATAGTGATATTTATATCAGTTACGATGGCGAATCTTATCAATTCGGTGGCACTACTGTTACTCAGGTAGCAGCTGATGAATTTACACCATATCATGCAATGTTTGCAGTGTGGGAAGAGATTCCTAAGTATACAATTACATACGTAGATGAAGACGGAACAACTGTACTTCAGAAATTTGAAAATGTATTGGAAGGTGCTACAACTCCTGCATATACAAATTCAACACCTACAAAGCCTGCAACAGCACAGTATACATACACATTTGCAGGCTGGGATCCGGAAGTTGCAGCAACAGTAACAGACGATGCAACATATACAGCAACATACACACCAAGTACAAGAAAGTACA
>CAMVNV010000137.1 GCA_947168935.1 uncultured Butyrivibrio sp.
TGAAGACGGAGAAGATTTTGGAACGCTTTCCGTTAAAACTGATGGAAGCTTTGAATTTACAAGGCTTTCTGATAATGCCAAGGGAAGCGGAACTATATCTTTTGAATATAGGCATGCTGATGAGTCTGAAGCACCTGATGGATACAGGATCGATTTTGAAGATGTAAGTGAGCTCGTGCCGGAAGACCTTCAGCTATTTGGCGACGAATATGTAGACGGTATATATCATATAGGATCCATGGGCACGGAAGACTATCTGTATCTAAACGAAGTTGGAAACGGCGACACCATAGCTTCCACGTATGTATTTAATACTGATGAAGACAGCTTGGAAGAATTCTCCTGGCTAAGAGATTTCCTTTTTTACAGGGAAAAAAATGAAGAAATTACCGCAAGCACATTAGCAAATGACACCTTCTTCGCATGGGCATGGAAAAAAGAGGGAGACGGCGTATATCTTCAGCCCATGACTTCCCATGAATATGACACGATTTTAGACTATACTGACAGAAAATTCATTGGCGGGTACTTTAGCGAAGGAAGTGATATCGGAATCCTTAAGTATGAGTTCATATCTGATACTGACATGGACTACATACATAATCTCGCTGACTGGAACAGAGAATATCCTCTTATGATGTTCCAGGTTACTACAGATGAAGAGGGTAATATCAAAAAACTTACAGATGTTGATATTGCTATGTACGACATGTATGACATGGGTGAGCTTGACCCTGAGTTTTCATACGAAGGGACCACCTTCATCATAAATGAGTTTGAGATAGATGTAACAGAGTATGCTCCTGAAGTTACAGCTATCATGGATTGCACCCGTGTTGGTGACTGGATCATAGTAGATTGTCATGTTAATCCCCATATTGGCACATATCTTTTTTATAACATAAATGATGGCCTTTCGGATTACTTCGAGTATTCCATCGAAGGAGCCAATCTTATCTGGCAGGGAGATGACCTGTCTACAGCTGTATACTCACAGTATGGTCAGATCTATGATTTCTGGGGCAACCATATAGGAAGCTGCTATGAGAGCGAGATAATGGCGCTTTCGTTTAAAGATGAGACTACCATCGAAGCAAAATGTCTTGTGATCGATCAGAATGGAGAAGACAAGGAGATCACAGAAGAATTTGAATATGAGCCTTGCGACAAGCCTGCGCTTGTTTATTATGAGTATCTTCTTGGAGGTCCGCGTCAGTATAGAAAGTTAAAAGAGCTGGCAGGTGATGCCAAAGCCCTTGTAATAGTTAATCCTGTAGAACAGATGCTTGACAGGATGCCTGCTTCTACTGCTTTTGAAAAAGGCGCACTTGATAAGGTTGCGATAATCCCGCTTGTACAGGGCGCGGCGGTGTCTATTGAATCTCTGGATTCAGACAGTAGTGATAAGGGTAGTGTTACGTATGTTTCTATAGGAGAGGCTGTAGTATTTGACGTAACCGTATCAGAAGGCATGCCTGCAGCAAGAATTACTGTCCTTGCACCAGGATATGAAGAAACCATATGGGATGTAGTAGAGCTTTCCGGCAGGATCCCTCAAAGGAGTGCATTTATTCCATTTGGAGAAGAAGGAGATGGTGAGAGCGCAGAGGCAGACCCGGAAGCTATTATGGAGGCTTATCAAGAGATTCTGTACAAGTACAAGGAAGCTCAGGATGGTCAGTATACCATGGAAGAGCTTGAAGAGGCAGGCTTTTATACTGAACTGATGCAGCACGGCTGGCCGAGTGCTTATTCAGGAGATGCAGTTGGATACGTATTCTTTGATGTTGATAATAATGGTATAGATGAACTTATTATCACTTACTATGACTATATAATTGATATATACGGTTTTGATGGTGAAAAGGTCAGATTGGCTTATTCCACACCATATAGAGGTATAGCAGAACTTTATCCTGACGGAATGATGAGAGTTTTGTGGTCAGGATCTGTTTCTTATGGAAGCACAACCTGGTTTACATTCGACTCCAATCTGGGAGATTATTTCCCTGCATATCAGTGCATTTCCGAAGACGGCGAGGATTCTTATTATGACTTTTGTTATTTCGACTTAAGTGATGAAGAGTATCAGCAAATTGTGGATTGTTATCGCAGAAGTGGTGATTATCCGGTATGGGTATATGAATGGGGTGATATGCTCACTGAGGAAGAATTTGACTCTTTGGTTCCTGATACAGATCCTATAGTACTTCCGGCAAGTGAGAATCTGTCAGATGTTGTACTTCCGGATGATTATGAGCCTGTGCTAGCTAGTTCATAATTAGATATAAGATGTAAAGCTAAATATCCAGACTGCTATATATCGATAATATCTATATGATACAATGAGAATACTATTGATTTTGAAACAAAAAGGGTTGGTGGCTTAGTTTCTTTACGGGAGAACAATATGTCTGATCTTAAGGCCTTTCATTACGATGCGTTCATTAGTTACAGGCACAGTGATATAGATAGTTTTATTGCGCAAAACCTTCACAGGAAGCTTGAAAATTTCAAGCTTCCTAAATCTGTTTTACCCAAAGTTCAAAACGGCAAAAAGAAGATCGAGCGAATCTTCAGAGACGTTGATGAACTTCCACTTTCAGAGGATCTTTCTGATCCTATTAGTAAGGCTCTGCTTAATTCTGATTTTCTTATAACCATATGTACCCCAAGATATCCTCAGTCCAGATGGTGTATGAAGGAGATAGAGGTCTTTTTGCAGACCCATCCAAGAGACCACATTTTAGTGGTACTGGCTGAAGATGAGCCTGAAAACTCTTTTCCCGAGATCCTGTGTTATGAGGATGTGAAGGTGACTGATGAAAATGGTCAGGTGCAGGTAACAAGGCGGGAGATTGAGCCTCTTGCGGCAGATACAAGGGGTAGTAACAAAAAAGAGATATTAAAAGCCATGGATACCGCGGTTATTAAGCTTTGCGCGGCTATGTTCTCTCTTAATTATGATGACCTCAAGCAGCGCCACAGAGAGCAGAAGATAAGAAGGCTTACCGCTATATTTGGAAGTATTGGCGCAGCAGTTCTTGCTTTCGCAATCTTTGCAACAGTAATGCTGATCAAGATAAGTAAGCAGAACGTAGTCATATCGAATCAGTACAATGAGCTTCAGGATAGCTACGCAGCAACTATGGCAGGTATTTCGGGAAGCCTCTATGAAGATGGAAGACGTAAGGATGCAGCCTATGCTGTCAGAAATGTAATACCAGATGAGGGAGAAGGCGGATACAACGTTAATGCTGTTAGGGCCCTGTACAGCGCTATGGATGTTTACAAGCTGACGCAGACCTATTCTCCATATTGTACCTATGATGCTGATTCGTGGCTATATTACTGCGGTGCTTCCTGTGATCAGGAGTATGTTTTTGCAAATGCCGGAAGTAAAGTTTACATATGCGATGGTGACAGCGGAGAAGTTCTGGACGTGATAGAAGACGAAGATGGATATACTTTGTCTTCAGCGTTTTGCGGATCTGATGGACTTATAATTTCTAATGGCGAAGAGTCTTATTATTATGAGGTTGATGATAAAGATAGAAAAGCTATAGATATTCCTGAGTATTCCAATCTGTACCCATCTGACGATGGCAGCATTGTTGTCGCAAGTTATGGAGTGAACCTATGCGGCATAGGAAGCGGGGGAGAGGTAATCTTTGAAACAGATCTAAGTGAGTTTTTTGAAGATGACTATGTATATCTTACAGACATTTCTTTTGATGAAGAGGCTATCATATGTTCCTATTGGAACATTGATGAGATGGTGATACTCCTTCTTGATGCTTCTAGCGGAGAAGTAACATACAATTATTCTCACGACTGTGATGCTGAGCCTTGCGCAGGCATTGAGGGCGATACTCTGTACACAGTAACAACAGCCCATGATGAAGAATCCGGATCATGGACCGCATCTATTATTGCTACTGACATCTTGAAGGACAAGAAATTGTGGAAGATTCAAGTAGAAGATCTTGAGGTTGCTGGCGGCAAGTTATTAATGAGCAGCGAGTACCTGTTTTACCAAAGCGTAAATGAAGTTTTAGTTATGGATTCTGAAGAAGGAGAACTTATCAAGAGATATCCATATTCTCAGGTGATCCTTGAATCCTGGATAGAAGAAAATCCTGATTATGGGGCGCTTTTGTACTATGTATTATCAGATGGCTCCGTTTACTGCTGTGATGGGTTTTTCCAGACAGAGCAGACAGATGCTTTCTATACCAAGGCTCCCAAAGAAAAAATCACCCAGGCCAAGTATTTAGATGGAAACCTCTACTGCAAACTGGGTTATGAGAGCTATGCTATACGCTATTCCAAGAAAATAAGTAAGCTTGCGACTCCGATTGATGAAGAGATCCTTTGGGAACAGCTGGAGGATCAACTTCCGGAAGAAGTTTTTGATGATGATAAGTTTGATGTGAACTTAGCCCTTGTAGATAATGTTTATTGCTCAGATGATGAAAAGTATATTTTTGCTATATTATCTGATCATACAGCAAGGATATATGATGCGGAGTCCGGTGAATGCGTAAATTCCTTTGAAACCACTTTAGAGATGGCAGATATTTTCAGATTTAGCGAACTTACAGGAAGCTATATCTTAAGCGGGTCTGACAAAGGCGACAATAAGTCCTTTATCTTTGATGACAAGATGAATATAATCTGCGAGACAGATTTTATCGTAGCAGAAGACGGAAGTGATTTTATCATGATGAGTGATGAACTCGATTATTACAAGATTCCGTATATTGATATTCCAACTCTTATTGAAATGGCAGATGAATATCTGGATGGATACAAGCCGCCGGCATCAGTAAAGGATAAGTATGGAGTTAGGTAGTTTAACATTTTGTATCAAATACTCAAATACATAAACTTTAGACTATTGGGGGAAGCGCTATGAGTAATCTTCTGATCATTCTAATTTCATCGGCAGTATTCCTTGCACTTATCGTATGGCTTACTGTGGACACAGACCATGTAAAAAGATGGACTGGAATAGCTTTTTTGATCGCTATTTTGGGAGGTATATTCATATACGGCACCATCGATGCAAGCCAGTTTAGTTCCATGCCACTTATCGCGGTGTTAAGGACCGTAGTCCATGTTGGCAAAATGTTTGGAAATGCCGGTGATGGCGCCCATGACAGCTTTGTTGACATAGTGGGAGACAATACCTTTTCTTCCGCATTTTACTGGATGGTTCACTTCTTTGCTTACTATTCAGTTGTCAGTGCTGTAATCCTTGTTATAGGCAGAGATATCGTAAGAGGCTTTAGAACCTGGCTTCTCAGGATTCATGATATAGAGCTTATTTATGGCATCGACGACAATACCATAAGTCTTGGTGAAGACCTTATAAAGGGCAGGCGCGTATCCCTTGTATTTGTAGGTAAGGGAAGTGTTTCTGACAGTATCTTAAATCGTACAGGTGCTCTTGTATTTGGCGACAATGACGCCATGAACCCTAATGCTAAATTCATCAAAAGAATATCTTTAGTAAAGGGCAAGGGTAAAATAAGAGTCAGCGTTCTTTCAGATGATGATGAAGCTAACTATGCCTATGCAATGAAGATGTTAAAGAGCTTTAAAGAGGCTGATATCCTGCCTTCCCAGACAGAGCTTGTTATGTTTGGAAGAGCGGCTTTTATAGGTTCTGAGTTTCAGGCACTTGGAGATCACTACGGATACGGAAGCGTTAAGGTGTATGAAAGAAGTGAACTATCAGCAAGGCTTCTTTTATGGAAATACCCTCTTGCTGATACCGTTTCTTTTGATGAAAAAGGTAAAGCTACTAAAGACGTGGATGTTCTTATTGCGGGCTTTGGCGCCATAGGTCAGGAGGTACTCAGAAAGGTCGTAGCACAGGGCCAGTTCTATGGAAGCAGCTTCCATGTCCATATATTCGATCCATGCTATGAAAAGAGAAACGGCTTTTTTAACGCCCGCTATCCGGGGATTTTAGATAATTATGATATTAAGTTTGAAGCATATGATGCCAGAAGCGAGAAATTCGCAGATTATATCAAAGATAAAGCAGAAGGTCTAAGCCTTATCGTTGTAGCAGTTGGCGATGAATATACAGGCAGAGAGATCACTAACGGCATCCTAGATGTACTTGAACTTAGCGGTACAACTCTTCCTGTATATCAGTGTTACGCAGAAAAGATAGTTCGCAACCGGCATAAAGAAGAATGTGTTATCACAAACGTCTTTGACTCTGAAATAATGTATGGAACAAGTCTTGACGCACTGTCTAAAGAGATAAATCATTTCTACTACGGTGAAGGTTCTTCTGAAAAACAGTGGCAGGAGTGCGACTATTTTAGCCGCATGAGCTGTAATGCAAGTGCTGATTACTTACAAGGACTTATAGGTCGTGTTGGGACACCGGACGATGATGAGCATATGGAGAACCTTGCAAGGTCTGAACACTTAAGGTGGATGGCTTTCCACTATTCAATGGGATATCAGACTATGAGCAGGGAAGAGCGCATAAAGAGAGCCGAGTTGTATCAGAAGGATAATAAGGTGAGGATTCTTAAAGATACCACATTAAAGCGCCATGCCTGTCTTATACCGTGGGATGATCTTGACGAGCTTTCTGTTTTTGAAAATTCATATACAGGTAAAAATGTTGACTATAAGCAGATGGACAGAGAAAATATCAAAGCGGTTGTCGGAATCATAAGTGCTATGTAACAAACCGGAAGATCAGGGTATTTAGGTTAATGAATGAATGGCCGATAATATAAATATGATATTATTCAAAAAAGATTTTAAAAGATACTATTGAAGATCAACCACAATATCCTAATGAGGGAATGTGAATGAAAAGATATAGCTATAGTAAAGAAGAACTCAATCTGATCGAGAACAATCCCTTTCCACTTGCCATTTATCAGTACGTGGACAAGCGATTGGTTACTATAGCTCTTTCCAAAGGCTTTCTTGAACTGTTTAAACATGATGACAGGCAGGAAGCCTATGACATGATGAACAATAACATGTATGCTCATGCACATCCCGATGACATGGCACGCATAGCAGATGCTGCTCATCAATTTGCTACATATGATGCTACATATGATGTACTTTTTAGAGATAATATAAAGGGTGAGTACAGGATCATAAGGGCAGTAGGTAAGCATATATATAAGCCTACAGGAGACAGACTTGCGATCGTAACTTATTTTGACGAGGGACCTTATGTGGAAACTCCGGAAGGAGAAGGCGGAGCGGCTGCTTATTCTTTGAGCAGATCTGTTAACGAGGATTCCAAAAACTATAATAAGAGCTATGATTACCTGACAGGTCTTCCACAGATGACATACTTCTTTGAGCTTGCAACAGCAGGAAGAGATAGCATTGTTAAGGATGGAGATAAGCCTGTAGTGCTTTATTTTGATCTTAGCGGTATGAAGATGTTCAACCAGAAGTATGGATATACGGAAGGGGATAAGCTTCTTAGGAAGGTTGCAGATGTACTTATAAAACACTTTTCTGCTAATAACTGCAGCAGATTTACCGGAGATCAGTTTGCGGTTTATACAGGACAGAAAAATCTAGACGAGCAGCTAAACACCATTCTGGATGAAATAGAGAATGTTAATAGTGGTAATTCTCTCCCTGTTCGTATTGGTGTTTATAAGGCAAGAGATTTATTTGTTGATGCCAGTGTTGCCTGTGACAGGGCAAAGGTTGCTTGTGATTCTACAAAAGGATCATATGTATCAGCTATAAATTACTATGATGAAAAGATGCTCCAGAAAGAAGAGATAAGGCAATATGTTCTTTCTAATCTTGACAGGGCGCTTAGTGAAGGTTGGATAAAGGTCTTTTATCAGGCCATTGTCAGATCCTCCAATGACAGAGTCTGTGATGAAGAGGCCCTTGCAAGGTGGCAGGACCCTGAAAGGGGCATGATCTTCCCTGGAGATTTTATTTCTGTCTTAGAAGAATCCGGAATAATCTATAAACTTGACTTATATGTGATCGAACAGGTTATTAAAAAGATCAAACAGCAAAGGGATGAAGGCTTATATGTTGTCCCTCAGTCTATAAATCTGTCAAGAACGGATTTCTACTCATGTGATATTGTTGAAGAGATCAGAAAACGGATGGATGATGTAGGACTTGACCATTCTCTTCTGACTATAGAGATAACAGAAAGTGTTATCGGAAGAGATTTTGTCTTCATGAAAACACAGATAACCAGATTTGAGGATCTTGGTTTTAAAATATGGATGGACGATTATGGCAGTGGTTACTCTTCTCCGGAACTTCTGCAGAAGATCCATTTTGATACCATAAAATTTGACATGCAGTATATGCGTGATTTTAATAATGGTCCTGCAAACAGGATCATACTTACTGAGCTTATCAAGATGGCTGTTGCTCTTGGTATTGAAACAGTCGTTGAGGGTGTTGAGACCGCCGAGCAGGTAGAATTCCTTAAGGAAGTAGGATGTTCAAAGCTTCAGGGCTATTATTATACAAGACCGGTTCCAATGGAAAAAATATTAGATAGAAGCCAAAAAGGAACATTGATAGGCTTTGAGAATCCGAATGAGGCAGAGTACTATTCTGTTATCGGTAAGGTTAATCTTTATGATCTTGCAATAACCCATGAAGAAAAGAGCGATGAGCTAATAAATAGCTATTTTAATGCCCTTCCAATGGCTATTTTTGAGATGGATGATGAGTATCTTTGGGTTTCAAGAGCAAATCCATCCTATAAGTCATTTTTTAAACTCAATATTAGAGATAATGCGCATCTGGTTAATGAGCGCAAAAATATTGAAAAACTAAGTGAAGAAGACAGGACAATCCTGCCCAGAATCCTGCGGCAGTGCGCAAAAGACGGACAGAGAGTCATTCTAGATGAAAAAGGTACGGAAGGGGCACCC
>CAMVNV010000138.1 GCA_947168935.1 uncultured Butyrivibrio sp.
CGTTCGTTACATAGCTATTCAAACGCCTTCTTTTATAGACGATACTTGAATTGAAGCAAAGTATTAGTCCATAAAAGGAGGTGTTTTTTATGATTTTTGGACATAATTATTTTGATGTTTTGACTAGCAGGTTTGGCGGAGCCTCCAATATTTGGAACAGACAGGGATTGTCTAATGTAAACAGCATGAGTAAAACAAGTAGAGCGCTCGGTTCATCCAGAACTACCGGTGTTGGCAACAGTTATTATGGGCTAAGTGCCAATACTATAAAGGCAATGAATAATGCGTTCAATACTACCGTTAATAAGTCGTACATGGCAGATACAAGCGTGGCAGATGGTGCAGTAAAGGTAGAAAATGCCGGACGTAAACTTTCCTATGGAGAACTTTATCAGGAGAAGAATACTGAGGAATTGCTTAAGACAGTAAAGAACTTTGTAGAAGGATACAACGAAATTAGTAATAATGCCAGGAATACAACTAGTAATACTGTAAGAAATAGAGCAGGCTGGATGAGGGAAGACGTCCTTAACAATGCTTCTGATCTAAGAAAGATAGGTATTGGATATAACAGTAAAAATGGAGAATTATCTTTGGATGAAGAGGCTTTTAAAGGAGCAAGTAAAGATGACATAAAAAAGACGTTCGCAGGAGCAGGCTCTTTCGGCCAAAGAATGCGCAGCAATGCTTCGCTTACATCCCAGGCTGCAGTTACCGCTAGTAGATATTTCATTAATACAGGAATATATGGATCAGATGGTAGATATGGAAGTAACAGCATTCTCGGCGGCTATGGCGGATATAGTTCACTTCTTTCATCAATGTTCTCAAGCTGGTTCTAACGAGGTAGTAAATATATGAAGATAGCAAATAGTGATGTATATTCAGGTGCAAACTACAGCTATCAAAAGGAATTGGCAACAGCAGGAGCAGGGACTAGCGGATTTTTTGCTGGGATTGTAGAGAAGCATGTTGAAAAAGAAAAATCAGATTATAAAGCATCAGGCAAAGTGCAGACAGAAGATGGTAGAGATATAAAGGTTGAGGTTAATGTGAGTATGGCAAGGAAAAAAGAACGTGACACGTTTATCGCCATGTCATCGCCACTGGATAACCTATTTGACCCGCTTATAATCAATACAAAAGCACAGACATCTGGATTAAGTGATAAAAAGTTTAAATTTGATCTTGATGCGGATGGCAAACAAGATGAGATTTCCATGACGAAGTCGGGAAGCGGATTTCTTGCCCTCGATAAGAATGGAGATGGTAAGATAAATGATGGAACTGAGTTGTTTGGTGTAAAGAGCGGAGATGGTTTCAAGGATCTTGCAGAATATGATTCTGATGGTAACGGCTGGATTGATGAAAATGACGAGGTTTTTGAAAAGCTCAAAGTCTGGAGCAAGACAGAGGATGGTAAAGATGAGCTAAAGAGCCTAAAGGAATCAGGAGTAGGCGCGATTTTTCTTGGAGCAGAGAACACGGAGTTCACTCTTGAAGGCGAAGATGGAGTATTGGATGGTAAGGTAAGACAGACTGGTATCTTTTTGAAAGAAGATGGAACAGCAGGTACAATCCAGCATGTTGATCTTGCCATAAAAGGACGTGAATCCGAACTCATGAGTGCTGCTGAAAAGCTGGATGAAGTCCTGGAAAAGATGCGCAGTGAAAGATCTCAGAGAAATAGGCGTAATAACAATAACGATAATGCAAGGCGCAGAGCTCAGAAAGCAAAGCAGAAAAAGCTTCTTGAGGATTATCAAAAGAGACAGGCGCGAAAAAAAGAGCTGACAGAACAAGCTATAGAAAGACATAAGAGACTTTATGAAACATAATATATTCTAGTTTAGGTATCAACAATAGGTACAATTATAATAAATTTTGATAACGTGATATGAGAAGTCGCTTAAGACCATAATAAAAAGAATGCTAAGAACAAGGGGCTGTCGCACTAAGCGACAGCCCCTTTTTTGCTTTAGTAGAACATCCATTCTGTATAATGCTTGTTACCATAGATATCAGTGATGATGTATCTGAAACAGTTTTCCTCTGTTCCTTTGTGATCATCTGAAATAACAGTGAAGAATGATTCAAGGCCGTTTGGACCTACTGTTATCTCATAGTAATAATCAGTAAAAGCATGGATCTCGGAAGGATCCTCATCTTCAAGGTAATATCCATAACAATACAATAAGAGAGTATCACCTTCCTGGAAGGCATAAAGCGATCTGTTTCCGGCTTCGTTTTGCTCAGAATACATGTATCCGAGAATTTCGGATTCATAGTTATCAACGGAGTAGTAGGTGTTTTCAACAATTATGTAAATATAGTCTGTATCGTTTAAGAGAGCAGGTATCAACTGTAGTGAATACATAGAACCATCTTCGTTGTATTCGCTATCGATAACTACAAAGTATGGATAAATAGATTCATCATCATCTATAGCATCAATACCTGATAAAACTCCATCCCATTTTGCAAGGATGTGATCATTATCGTTTACAGATACCTTACAGACATTTTCTCCCCAGCTCATTACGGCGTAATGTGAAACTCCATTTTCGTCAACATAGTCAGGGAAATAATAACCGCCTTCTACAGAGATTGATGCAATTTCATTAATCTGATCTTCTGTAAGGTCAAGGGCATATTCGCCGTCTTCTTCATTGAACTCAAGATAATCCGGAATAGAGGCACTGGCTGTTATATTGTTGTCAGATGAACCTTCATAATCGATATCTGAATTACCTGAAGCCATATAAGAACAGAACAGATCAAAATATTCTTGATATTCATCTTTTAGTCCAATTGCGTTAAGTTCAGGAACGGCAAGTGGCTGGTACAGTTCGATCAAATAATATGGTATATACACGGATAAACCATTGGAACCTGGAATTTCGGAGTTTTCATAAACGATGCAATCACGTATTGTTTTTTCCAGATCAAAGCTGCCTGTCAGATGTGTCTTGTCGATATAATCCAGCACATCTACCATATCGTAATGCATTTCTGAAACGTTACCGGTATAAGGGTCTACATCCTTGATATCACCATAACCTCGAGCTTCAAGTCTTGCTTTTGACTGATCTGCAAAGCCTCCGTTATCAAGTTCATCCTTTAATGAAAGGAGATAAGTAAGCCAAGCGTCGTAAACGTCATCCATCATACTCAGGTCGATCATAGACAGGGTCGCAGATTTTCCGTATTCTATCTCAACGCCATATTTTTCATATACATATTCTTCGAATTCATCGTAGTTTTCTTCGTTCTCCGCATCAAATTCCTGATTGCTGGAGATCATTCCGTCTACGATCTTTCGACCAATAGTCTCTGTTTCAAGCTCCGGGTCTTCTCCAAGGCTGTTAAGCCAGTCTGTATAATACCAACCAATATTGGACTCAGATTCTTCTGATGCTATAAGGTAATTCGCACAGTCTCGAAGTGCATAGGCATTTTCAAAGGTTGCCATCATACATGCATCAAATCCAACGAATTCCATGTGCGCGCCGGATGTTTTGATTGCTGAAGCAACATCCGAGATCATCATGCCGGCATCATATAATTCATCATCACCGTAACCGCCTAAAAGTCCGCCTCCATGATTCCATAGAATAAGACCGAAACGCTTGGCTGGATAATTCTCAATACCATAAGTAATAAAGTCACTTAAGGCTGGCTGAGTACTCATTTGTTCTAGAGGAAGTTCCTCAAGCAGATTAAGACTTCCGTCTCTCATCTCGAAGCGCTGCAGTTTATCAGCATCAACAACGCTGTTAGCCCACTGCTTGGCACCGCCGGTCTCAATGATGAGATTGATATCATCGCCCCATCTTGCTTCTGCCATTTCCATTAAGTCTCTTGTAGCAGCGCCGCCGGCTTCTATACCGGATTCGCCACCAGACTCTAAATTTGAACCGATCATATATACGAGAATTGTAAATGAATCACCTTCTTCAGAAGTGTCGATCCATTCAACATCTTCGGTTGCAGCAACGGCTGCATTTGATGATGAAACATCTGTTGTAGCAGTATTAGAAGCAACTTCAATTTCAGAAGAGCCTTCATTGCTGGCAACATCACTGGATCTTTTTCCATCAAAATAGCGGTTTGCAAGAACTCCTCCGACAATTCCCAGTACAAGTAATAAGGAAACGAAAGCGGCGATAAGCTTGCCGTGGTTCTTCTTTGGTGGAACTGGTGACTGATACATTGGTGCGCCAGGATACGTGTTGTATGGAGGCGGAACCTGTGTAGAACCCCACTGCTGCATAGGCGGAGCCTGAGGAGGTGTCTGCCTTTGCATGGGCGGAGCCTGCTGAAAACTCTGCTGCTGGAAATTTGGTTGTCTAAAGTTTGGCTGCTGATAATTTGGCTGCTGAATATTCGGTTGCTGGAAATTTGGCTGTTGAAAATTCTGCGGCTGGTTATTAGTCTGCTGAATATTCGGCTGACTGTTATTTTGCTGCTGGAAGCCCTGCGGGGACATCGGCTGCATCTGGGGAGTGCTCTGATTGTTGAATGTCTGAGCGACATTTCTTAGATCAGCTCCGCATAACGGACAGAATTTCAGCCCGTCATTAATCGTTTTTCCACATTTGGGACAGATCATTACTATTACTACCTCCAATAAAAGTCATACATAATTCCACAAGAAATACCTTTGTAGATATATTATTATATTTTACTTCAAGCAAATCTTGTACCTAAAAAAATATACCATGGATTTACGTTTTGAACATCAGTCATGTTAGAAAAAACTGTAAATATTTTGACGAAAATTTTTTACTACATAGTCAGGTGGCGGCATAAGACAATAAATGATATAATCCTTTTTATAGGAGCCGTGGAGGGTTATTCAAATGAAGAGAAATAGAATCAGATTAAAGGGACGTCTGCGAACTTTTCTAACGACATTTCTTTACCTGGATATTATATTAATTCTTGTTACATTCCTTGTTTACTTGTTTGGCGGTATTCAGGCAGGGGTAATTCTAACTATTTTCACTGTTCTATATACGGTAATAGTACTGCTTATGTACTTTATGACACGGCCCATTGTTATTAATGAGCTTATTAGCTTTGCTACGCAGTACGGACAGATTCAGAAGACACTCCTTAGAGAGATGGACCTTCCAAGCTGTCTTTTAGATGATACCGGCAAGGTTATCTGGTCCAACATAGCTTTTGAAAAGACTGTTCATGAGAAAAAGAATTTTCATAAGCAGATCACGGCTGTTTTCCCGTCAGTAACAGCAGATAAGTTCCCTGCAATGGACGATGAAGAAGTTCAGTATGATCTTGAATATGAAAATAACTACTATTCGCTGAGAATGCGTAAGATATCTCTTGAAGAGATGGCTAATAACAGCGATATTATAGAGGCAGGAAGCTATGACGGATATCTTATCATAGTTTATCTCTTTGATCAGACAGCTCTTCGTCTTGCAGTTCAGGAAGTTGATGATCAGTCTATGGCTGCCGGACTTATATATCTTGATAACTATGAAGAAGCTCTTGAAAGTGTTGAGGAAGTAAGACGTTCACTTCTTATAGCCCTTATCGATCGTAAGATCAACAAGTATGTTGCAAGCTGTAACGGTATAGTCCGTAAGACTGAAAAAGATAAGTATTTTGTTGTAATGCCTAAGAGATACTGCAAGGTAATGCAGGAGGCAAGGTTCGATATCCTTGAAGAGGTTAAGACAGTCAACATTGGTAATGAGATGGCTGTAACACTCAGTATTGGTATGGGTATTGATGGTCTTTCTTACTCACAGAACTATGAGTTTGCGCGTAATGCTATAGATCTTGCTCTTGGACGAGGCGGCGACCAGGCAGTTGTTAAGACTCCTGATAATACTATCTATTATGGTGGTAAGAGTCAGCAGATCGAGAAGAATACAAGAGTTAAGGCAAGAGTTAAGGCTCATGCCCTTAAAGAGATAATCACAGCTAATGATACAGTCCTTGTTATGGGACACAGACTTGGCGATGTAGACAGCTTTGGTGCTTCTGTCGGAATTAACCGTATAAGTAAGTATCTGGACAGAAAGTGTCATATAGTACTTAATGATGTAACCAAGTCCATGCAGCCTTTGGTAGATCTTTTCAAGAATAATCCTGAGTATGAAGATGATATGATCATAGGCTCACAGACTGCTATCGACATGGCTAGCGGTAATGTTGTTCTTGTTGTAGTTGACGTTAACAGACCGTCTATTACAGAGTGTCCTGAGCTTCTTAGATTCTGCAAGAACATCGTAGTTCTTGACCATCACAGACAGGGAACTGAGACGATCGAGAATGCAACGCTTTCTTATGTTGAGCCTTATGCATCATCTACATGTGAGATGGTATCTGAGATACTTCAGTATATCGGAGAGAACGTTAAGGTTAACACAGAAGAAGCTGACAGCATGTATTCTGGTATCATGGTTGATACCAATAACTTCATGCAAAAGACAGGTGTAAGAACCTTTGAAGCAGCTGCTTTCCTTAGAAGGAACGGAGCTGATGTTACAAGAGTAAGAAAGCTCTTCAGAGAAGATGCTAACGAGTATAAGACCAAGGCTGATGCAGTAAGCCAGGCTGAAATATATAAAGGGGCATATGCAATATCCATATGTAACAGCGAGGATATTGTCAGTCCTACGATTATCGGCGCCCAGGCAGCTAATGAACTTCTTAATATCAAAGGAATCAGAGCAAGCTTTGTGTGTACAGAATTCCAGAACATGGTCTATGTCAGCGCAAGATCAATTGACGAAGTCAATGTTCAGGTTGTCATGGAAAGACTTGGCGGCGGAGGCCATATGACTATGGCGGGCTGTCAGATGGAAGGCATTACTGTTACAGAAGCTATAGGAATTATCAAGAAAACAATAGACACAATGATCGAGGAAGGTGAACTTAAATGAAAGTAATTCTTTTGGAAGATGTTAAATCTCTTGGAAAAAAAGGAGATATTGTTAAAGTAAGTGATGGATATGCCAACAACATGCTCTTAAAGCAGAAGCTTGGAGTAGAAGCTACAAATGCAAACCTTGCAAGACTTAAAGCTGAGCAGAAGCACGATGCAAAGGTTGCAGAAGAAAAGCTCGAAGATGCTAAAGCTTTTGGTGAAAAGATCGAGAAGGAACTTATTCAGGTTAAGATCAAGACAGGTGAAGGCGGAAAAGTATTCGGTTCTATCTCAACAAAGGAAATCGCTCAGGCTGCTAAGGACCAGTTCGGATTCGATATTGATAAAAAGAAACTTGTTCTTTCTGATCCTATCAAAGCATGCGGAACATATGAGATTCCTGTAAAGCTTCATCCACAGGTTACTGCAAAAATAAGAGTATCTGTAACAGAAGCATAAGCAAAAAATCTTTGGATAGTATAGAATCTCTAAAGAATACTGATTTTTATAAGTTGTGAATCTTAGATATATAAAGGATTAATATGGCAGACGAACAATTTATGGTAAAAAGGGTTCCTCCGCAGAGCCGTGAAGCAGAGCAGTCTGTTGTAGGTGCTATGCTCATGGACAGAGAGGCCATAGAAGTTGCCACGGAGTATATAAGTGGTGACGACTTCTATGATCGCCAGCTCGGAACCTTTTTTGACGCGTGTGTTGAACTTAATAAAGAGGGAAGACCGGTTGACCAGGTTACTCTTCAGGAAAGGCTCAAAGACAAGAACGTGCCCCCGGAGTATGCTTCAACCGAGTATATAGTTAATCTTGTTGCAGCAGTACCAACATCAGCTAATGTTAAGTACTATGCCCAGATAGTAGCAGAGAAGTCCACACTTAGAAAGCTCATCAAGGTATGTGAAGAGACCTCCAGTAACTGCTATGCAGGAACTGATAAGCTTGAGACTATACTTAATAATGTCGAAAAAGACGTTTTTAACGTAACTCAGAGAAGAGACAGCGGCGAGTTCGTTCCCATCAGGCAGATAGTTGTAAATGCCCTTAACAAGATAGCTACAGCCAGCCGTAATACCGGAACAGTAACAGGTATTGCAACAGGCTTTACAGATCTTGACTATGATACCTCAGGTTTTCAGCCATCAGACCTTATACTGATAGCTGCAAGACCTTCTATGGGTAAAACTGCTTTTGCCCTCAATATAGCAGAGTATATGGCCTTTAGAAATAATGTAACAGCAGCTATATTCTCTCTGGAAATGAGTAAAGAACAGCTTGTAAACAGACTTTTTGCCATGGAATCCCATGTCGAAGCCCAGAGCCTTCGAACTGGTAAGATGTCCGATGGTGACTGGGAAGCACTTATTGACAGTGCCGATCTTATAGGCTCTTCTAACCTCATTATCGATGATACACCAGGTATATCCGTTCAGGAGATGAGATCCAAGTGTCGTAAGTACAAGATGGAGCATAATCTTGGAATTATATTCATTGACTACTTACAGCTTATGAGCGGCGGCGGTGGAAGAGGATCGGAATCAAGGCAGCAGGAGATCTCTGATATATCAAGATCCCTAAAGGCACTTGCAAGAGAGATCAATGTCCCTGTAGTTGCCCTTTCACAGCTTTCCCGAGCTGTTGAGCAAAGACCTGATCACAGACCTATGCTTTCTGACCTTCGTGAATCCGGAGCCA
>CAMVNV010000139.1 GCA_947168935.1 uncultured Butyrivibrio sp.
ATGTCATTTGGAAACGGTGGCTGTGGTAAAGGACACAAGGAATGGGTTAAAGTTTCTGATGGCGGCCCATATCTTAAGGCAGTTGCGAGACTTGGATAATTCGTTTATGAGAAGGATAAATAGATTATGACAGAGAAAATAATTGAACTTTTGAAAAACTCAGGCGCCGATGCCTGGGAAGTTGTTGATAAAGTAACTAATGCATGGGAGTTCTATTTCATTGGTCATGAACTGGACCAGAACAGAGTACGTGACGTCGAGCATGTAACTGTCAAGGTATACAGAAAGCTGGAGGATGGGAAGCTGCTTGGAAGTGCTTCTGAAGAGATCTCTCCAACAGCAACTATGGAGGAAGCTAAGAAGATCATTGATGAACTCTATGAGAGAGCTTCTTACGTCAAAAACCCTTTCTATGAAATTAATAAAAAGAGTATAGAACTGAAAAGTCAGGAATTTGAACCTGATCAGATGGCAAAAGAGTTTATTGAAGCACTTCAGGAAATACCGGAAACCTCTACAGAGTATATAAATTCATACGAGATTTTCGCTGAGAAGAACACAAAGCGCTTTGTCAATTCTGAAGGCGTTGATATGACAGTTACATATCCAAGCTCAATGGTAGAAGTTGTTGTAAATGCGAAAAATGAAAAGCACGAGATTGAGCTTTATAACATGTATAATTCAGGAACCTGCGATAAAGAAGCACTTAAGAAAGAGATAGCTCTTTCACTTAAGTATGGTAGGGACAGACTTACAACAGTTCCAACTCCTGCACTTCAGAAGGCTCCTCTTGTTCTTTCCACTAAGGACGCAATTATGGTGTCTCAGTGGGTTGCCATGAGAATGCACGCAGCAATGGTCCTCCGTAAGATTTCTAAATGGGAGATAGGAAAAGAAATCTGCGAAGATGTTAAGGGAGATAAGTTCACACTTAAATCCGTAAAAGAGCTTCCGAATTCTTCAAGAAACATTGGAATGGACAGTGAAGGAAGCATTGTCAGGGATATGTACATCGTCAAGGATAATATCCCTCAGAACTATTGGGGAGATCTTCAGTTTAGTTATTACATGGGAATGAAAGATTCCTTTATGCCTAATAACTACGAACTTGAAGGTGGAAGCAGCTCAGAAGCAGAGCTTCGCACAGGCACATATCTGGAAGTAGTTGAATTTTCAGACTTCAGCGTAGACAATGTCACAGGTGAGATCGCCGGCGAAATCCGTCTTGGCTACTATCACGATGGCGATAAGACCATAACTGTTTCCGGCGGCTCAGTATCAGGAAGCCTTCCTGAACTTATTAAGGACATCCGTTTCTCCAAAGAGCAGAAGCAGTATGACTATGCAGTTCTCCCGGCTGTTATGAGAATTGCTGATGTGACTATCTCTGGTATAGAGTAAGTTACATAGTAATAGAAAAGAAGGTTGGTGATAGATGATGGATATAATAGGCTTTCACAACCCGGATGAAGAATATGGCTTTCTTGGAAATTGGTACCTTTCTGATTTTTCAATTTCAGGTATAAAGTATTCTTCTATGGAACAGTATATGATGTATCAAAAAGCAATATATTTTCATGATGATGAAATTGCAGAGAAGATTCTAAAAACCGATGATGTATCAGAAATAAAGCAACTTGGTCGAATGGTTTCGGGATATGATGACACTACCTGGAATGGTGTAAGACAGATCATAGTATATGAAGGTCTTATGGCTAAGTTTTCGCAGAATGAAGAATTGCGTAAGCTTCTAAAAGAAACTGGGGAAGCTGTATTAGCAGAATGCGCCGTCAAAGATAGAATATGGGGGATTGGCTTATCTATGACTGATCCAAATCGAATGGATAAAGATAAGTGGAAAGGCCAGAATCTACTTGGCTATTCGTTGATGTTAGTAAGAGATAAGATCTAGAAAGTATTAAAAGCGGAGTGAAGTTAAATATGAAACTTCACTCCGCTTTATTGCTTCATATAAATGTTATTCGATATTTTCTTTAGTAATCATAAGATGGTCACTTTCTTTTCCAACCTTAAGTATGAAAGAGAACTTATTATAATCAACGCACAAAGGATAGTCCTCCTTTGGGAATACATCCTGCGTTTCAGGATCAAAGAACTTAGATGCTCCATGATCCTTAAGATGTGCGATCCTTCCGTCTATATCGAATTCCTCACCAAGAATAAGGGACTTAATATATTCTGCAGCAAGAAGATCTTCTTCAGAACTCTCCTTGCCAGCAAGCCCCATAGCTACAATAGACACATCTTCCGGATTCTTAGCCTTGATATAAGTTGCAACAGCTTTAGCATTAACAAGTGATCCAGTGATTATCTCAGTAGCATTAACTGCATTTACAATTCCCTGAGTTCCGGCGCTAGTTGTATGGATGATAGTCTTACCTTCAAAATCTCCAGGCAGAAGCTGATAAGGTGAATTGCCATAATCGCATCCTTCCTGCTTCCTGCCATGACGCTCTCCAAACAGAACATAAGAAGGATTTTCTTTCTTAAGCTCAAATGCATCTTCAAGTTTACCAATTGGATACACCTTTGCAGCACCCTTATCAAAAAGATAACACTCAACTGTGAATGCTCTGAATACATCTATAATAACAGTAAGCCCCTTGGCCTTCTGTGCACCGTCTATAAGTTCAAGTATCTGTATGTTCATGGCATAACGCCTCCTTTTGTTTCTACAAGTACGGCACATATTCTAGCACCATGCTCCATCGTCGGCAAGTTTTGATAAAAACATAGCAAAAGATATTTAGTCTAAAATATTTCCTTGATGTACTATTTCAATAGTGGTTACAAATGCCTTGGAGGCAGCAGAAACGCAGGATAAATTCACAGGTCATCGCAATAACTTGCAAATAGGAATTCAAGGAATAAATAAAATCAAAAGCCGATTTGTGAAAATGTTCCTGATTTTCCTTAGGTTCTTAGGAGCGTAAGTACAGAGTGTTTACGAAAGCGGAGAAGAATCTTAGGAAAATCAGGGTTATTTTCAATGAGGCGTTGATTATATTTATTACTTAAATTCCTTGGCAAAACCTTCAATGACCTGTGAATTTATCCGGCACTACAAGACTAACTAGGCATATCTATTAACAAATATGGGGGACTAACATCATGAGCAAAGACGCGAAAATCACGATCCATCCAAGCTTTAAAACAGGAGAGATAAGCAGAAGACTCTTCAGCACCTTTCTTGAGCCAATCGGCACCATGGTCAACGGAACCATGTTCAATCCAAAGCACCCGACAGCAGATGAAGAAGGCTTCAGAACAGACGTTATCGAAGCTCTTAAAAAGACAGGCATGCCTGCTGTAAGACTTCCCGGCGGTAACTTTGTATCAGGCTGGGATTGGAAGAATTCAATTGGGCCCAAGGAAGATAGAAAGGTTGTTCTTGATCCTGCGTGGTATCAGTATTACACCAACGAAGTAGGTCATGACGAGTACCTTAGCTGGGCTGAAAAAGTTGGAACAGAGCCTATGTATACAGTAAACCTTGGAACAGGTGATATCCGCGATGCTATGGCAATAGTAGAGTACACCAACCACAAGGACACAAGCTACTGGGCAGAGCTTAGAAGGAAGAACGGTCACGATAAGCCCTACGGCGTTAAGACCTGGTACCTTGGCAATGAGATGGACGGACCATGGCAGCTTGGATCATGGGAGAAGGATCCTAGAGGATACGGTAATCGTACTAACGAAGTATCTAAGGTAGTTAAGTGGATCGATCCATCAATCGAGACAGCAGTATGCGGATCATCTGCTCCTTTCATGGAACACTTCCCAAGATGGGATGAGGAAGTTCTTGAGCAGTGCTACGAATCAGTTGATTACCTTTCAGTTCATCACTACCATGTAGCACCTCCCGGAGACCTTAAGGCACTTCTTGGCGGAGCACTATACTACGAAGACTTCATCAATACAGAAGTAGCCCTCTGCGACCTTGTTGCAGCCAAGCTCCGTTCACCTAAAAAGGTCATGATCTCTTTTGACGAATACGGATCAATGCAGCGCCCGCTTTCACCTCTCAATCCTGGATACGGACCTCACAACATGTACAGATGTCACTATGTCTTCAACCCTGACAGAAAGTACATCATGCACGATCCTGACAATATGGAGGAAAGAAGATTCCCTGGAAGCGAGATGATCCATGCTCTTTCCATGGCTTCAATCCAGCTGGCACTCCTTCGTCACGCTGACAGAGTCAAGATCGGATGTATGACAGGAGGCCTTGGAGCACTCTGTGCTTCAGATCGCGACCACGTTTGGAAGTCAGCTTCCTTCTATCCGTTTACACATCTTCTTGAGTATGCAAAAGGTATAGCTCTTAAGACTGCGGTTGATAGTGAAACTTTTGATATACCAGGCTACGCTATTGATGATAATTCTCAGTATCCTACCAAGGAAGGCGTTCCGTATATCGACGCAGCATCAGCATTTGACGAGGAAAACGGCCGCGTAGCTATCTTTGTTATAAATATAAACGATAAGGACGAGTACCCACTTTCTATAGACGCATCCGGCTTTGAAGGTTATGATAGTGTAAGTCATGTTGCGATGTTTACTGAGGATATGGATGCAAGGAACTCTTTTGACAATCCTGATGTGATCAAACCTGTAAACGTAGACAACGTAACACTTACTGACGGAATTATTAAAACACACGTTAAGCCTCTTTCATGGAATGTGATCGTCTTGGAAAAAAGAAATTGAGATTTCTTTTGAAAACACTGTTTTTGAAAAACTGAATTATTTGGAAGTTGGAAAAAATATATATTTTAAGCTAAGAAATGTTTTTTCTAAAAATGAAATAGATTTTTTCAATAATAAAAATGTTTCCAACGATATAATGATTTTCAGAAAACAGTGTAATCGTGCTCATGCCGATGAAGGAGAAAAAGGAGCCCAGAAATGAATTCAGAATCAGGAAAGTACAAGTACAAATACGAAGTACACATGCACACATCTCAGGCAAGTGCATGCGGAAGGACAGACGGTAAGGAATATATTGCCAAATTCAAGAGTCTTGGATATGACGGAATGATAATCACAGACCACTTTTACAGAGGTAACACAAGACCTTCCAGAAGCCTTCCCTGGTCTGAATACATTGACGAGTTTTGCAGCGGATATGAAGCTGCCAAAGAAGAAGGAGACAAGCAGGGATTCAAGGTTTTCTTTGGCTGGGAGGAAAACCAGCACGGTGATGAATATCTGATCTACGGCCCTGACAAGGAATGGCTCAAGGCTCATCCTGAGATAAGGGATGCTGATCACCTTGAATACCTTAAACTCATTCATGAAGCTGGCGGCCTTGTAGTTCAGGCGCATCCTTTCAGGGAGAGAGGCTATCTTTCTGATATATATCTTCACCCTTATCAGTGCGACGCCATGGAAGCTTGCAACAACGGTAATCCTGAGTATCAGGACCAGCTTGCCTATAACTTCTGCAAAGCTAGAAACATCATCATGACATCCGGAACAGATCTTCATTTTGCCCCGGATCTTGATGACAGCGTTGGCGGAATGCTTTTTGAAAAGCCAATCGAGTCAATTTACGATTACGTTAATGCCATTAAGTCAGGAGAGGGCTTTATGCCCATCATCCCTGATGTGAGAAAAGAGCTTCCGAGCGATGCAGTTAATACGCTTCCTATGACCTTGTTTGATGAAAAGAACGTTGGAAGAAGCGTCGAGCTTAGTGATCTTTTCCCTGGAAAAAGAAATCTGGCAGCAGGCGAGTAAAATATCGAACGATTTAGAATTATGTAGTATTAAAATGTGAAATACTTATTGTTAATGTAATAATACTATTGGTATATAGTTAAAACCATACCACAGTTAAATGAAATATGGGAGATTAAAATGGAACAGGTAACAAAAAGAAAAAGCTCAAATCCTATCGTAAGATCCATCTATACAGCGGATCCCGCACCTATGGTTTGCGGAGATACACTTTATCTTTATACAACACATGATGAAGATGAGCTTGTAAATGATTTCTACACAATGAATGACTGGAGATGCTTCTCTACTAAAAATATGGTTGACTGGGAAGATCACGGCAAGATCTTTTCCCTGGATGATATCGAGTGGGCTGATGGCAGAGCCTGGGCTCCTCAGGCAGTTGAGAGAAACGGCAAGTTCTTTCTCTATTGCCCTGTTAAGAAGAACGAAGGTGGAATGGCAATTGCTGTTGGCGTATCTGACAGCCCTGTTGGTCCTTTCAAGGATCTTGGTCATCCACTTGTTGATGAAGGCGACTGGAACGACATCGATCCAACAGTATTTATCGATGATGACGGTCAGGCATATCTTTACTTTGGTAATCCTGAGCTTCGCTACGTACTTCTTAATGAGGACATGATCTCTTATGACGAGAAGGTTGGCGTAGTTAAGATCCCTATGACAGAAGAATCTTTTGCCAAGGGAAGCCACATGACAGGTACATCTTACGGCGAAGGACCCTGGTTCTACAAAAGAGATGGCCTCTACTATATGGTTTATGCAGCATTTGCTGAAGGCAAGAACAGAAATGAGCACCTTGCTTATTCAACTTCCAAATCTCCAACAGGACCCTGGGTATATGGCGGCGTTTTGATGAGCGAGGAAGAGGGCGGTATCTTCACTAACCATCCCGGAATTGCTGATTTCAAAGGGCATTCATATCTCTTTTACCACACAGGAGACCTCCCTGGAGGAAGCCTCTTCCATAGAAGCGTGTGCGTAGCTGAGTTTACCTATAACGAGGACGGATCTATCAGCACAGTTCCTATGTGCGACGGTGTTGAAGAAGTCTGAACAGGAGGAAAACATATGAGTGACACTAATACTTTTATCAACAAGTTTGAATTTAGGACTATTAAGGAAAGCGAGACTGAGCAGGCTATAAACATAGAGCACACCTGCTTTCCCCCGCACGAAGCATGCTCACCTGAGAACATGACTTCAAGGATAAGGAAAGCTCAGGACTGTTTTCTTGTTGCAATAGATAAGGAAACAGGCAAGCTTGCAGGCTTTCTGAACGGTATTGCTACAGATGAGACTGAATTTAAAGATGAATTCTTTACTGATGCAGGGAATCATAAAGAAGATGGTGCTAATATCATGATCTGCGGACTTGACGTTCTTCCAGACTATCAGATGAAGGGACTTGCCAGAGAACTTGTGCGCCGTTATCAGATAAGAGAAAGGGAGAGAGGACGTAAGAGTCTTGTGCTGACCTGCCTTGATAATAAAGTTCCGATGTACAAGAAATTCGGTTTTGCAGATAAGGGAATATCAGGCTCTGTGTGGGCCGGCGAAGAGTGGCACGAGATGGTATGCGAATTATAAGGAAATATTTTAGATTTCGAATTGAAAGCTGAGGTTTTTCCGTTATAATATAAAATATTCTGTAATTCTATTTTTAGGAGGGTATGTATGAAAAAGAAAGTGGTTGTTGTAATGTGCAGCCTTATGGCTGTTATGAGCCTTGCTGCCTGTGGCAAGAAGACATCTCCGGAGAAGGAATGGAGCGGCGTATATCTTGGTAAAGATGGAAGCGTTCTTGTTCTTTGTGAAGATGGAGATGGATATCTTAACGGCGGCGCTAATGCTGATAATGTTAAGATCGAATGGGAGATCGATGATGATGAGATCGTTCTTGAGTGCAGCAAATATAATAAGCTGACTATCGACATCGAGGATAAAGAGCCAGATGACAAGATCGTAGTTGAAAAAGGCAAAAAAGGCGAAAACTGGTATGATGAAGATTTCAAGCGTGTAGAGATCTACGAAGAGAAGTAATGTCGTAGAAGATCAGATGCGATCTGATTCATGGTTTTACAGAAGTTTTATATATCGGATTATTGAAATACTCTCAATAATCCGATATAATATCAAAGCACGTCTGTGCTAATTTAATTAAACAAGGGCTAGTAAAGGTTTCGACAGGGGTTTTGAAACTGGAGAAGCTATCCGCGGGATGGTGCGTTAAACCTCAAACTTAAAAGTAAACGCTAACAACGATTACGAATTAGCAGCAGCCTAAGCGCTGCAGCCGCCAGCCCGGATGCACCTGCTCATCCGGAATCTGACGCCATTCTGGCAGGAAACGACACAGTCAAAGCTTTGAGATTGTGGGCGTAACATGAAGCTACCAATTCAGATTGCTCGTAAACTGATGGTCTGATGCGGAAAATGGGGCAACCCGAAACAGTTTACTATGATAGTAGAAGGACAGCGGACGAGCTTTTGGACACGGGTTCGACTCCCGTCTAGTCCACTAAAAAGGGGCTGTCGCACTAAGTGTGAGGCCCCTTTTCAATGCAAGAATACTGTG
>CAMVNV010000140.1 GCA_947168935.1 uncultured Butyrivibrio sp.
TCGTTATGGCGGAGCAAGTCTTGATGAAATTGCCTCTGAACTAAGACTTGAGTATATCCATATGGAAGAAGTTGATGATATTTCATATTTGACTAAAAAAATTATTACTGATGCTCAGTATGAAGCACAGCTTAGAGAAGATACCAAGAACAAAAAGGATACATATTTTTATTTACTTCCGGTCCTTATGATGCTTATCATAAGTGAAAGTCTACTATTTAGAAGATAAGAGTAAGCGAGAAATGTATGAAAAAGATTAAGTTTGCTTTTTTGGCAGTTGGATTATTTGTAACATTCCTATCTCTGATAATTTTGTTTAGAGTAGGTGGAAACCATCTTTTTGCAAAGATGGTTGATAAAGAAGAATACTACATAATAATGGAAAGCATGGAAGATGAAGAAAGGTATATGGGAATGGAGGAATCTGTTCTTGAAACTCTTCCATATGATGCCTATGTAATGGATTATAATATTGCAAATGCATATTATAATGATGGTGACTATTCCAAAGCACAGATCTATTATGAGAGATGTCTTGATTTTGATATGCCTCAGGATAAGGATTGTTCTGTAAGGATCAATCTTACTATGACCAGATTACAGCAGATAGGTTTTGAAGCTGTCTATACTGAATACGAGGCTTTTGAAAAAGGCGAAGAGGTTGATAAGGAAGCACTGATCCAGAATATCGATAAGGTCATTGAAAAGCTCAAAGAAGATAGAGAGATTCTGACTGAGAACAACTGTGCAGGAGCTGAAGATGATGATGGTCATAGTAGCGATGCTGAAGCACTTAAAAAAGATATAGATAATAAGATAGAAGAACTTGAGAAGATGAAAGAGGAGCTTCAGAAAAAGATCGACGAGGAAAATAAAGACCAGAATCAGGACCAGGATCAGAATGAGCAGCAGAACCAGGATCAGTCTAGTTCTGAACAAAACGACGATCAAGATCAAAGCAATGATCAGGAACAATCTGAGGCTGGTGATGTTGATGATGAACGCGAAGATGATATCAAGGAGCAGATAAAGGAAAGAGAAGAAAGCGATCGTAAAGAAAACTCAGAAGATAAAAGAGATTACGACTATGGCGGTGCGTACAGTAACTGGATCCTTGAGTCTGGCTGTGGTGCTGAACCTGATGAAAGTGAAGAGGTTTGGTAATTAAAGAGTTAGTAATCAAAGAATTAGTAATAAAAGAGTTAGTAATAAAAGAATTGAACAGGGGGGTGAGCTAATGGAATTCTCAGTTTCTCTTCAGGATGCACTTTTTGATGGCAAATATTTATATATCATACTGATATCGCTAGTTTTGGCATCACTTATATGTTTTGTGACTTTCTGTCTGATCAAGGTTGAAAAGCCTGTTTATGTGCCGGTGGTTAAGAAGGCACCCGACAAGACTCCTGAAATGATAGAAAAAAAGCGCATAGAGACCCTTACAAGGCTTAATGATCTTGATATTAAGTATAAGAAAAAACAGGTCAGCGTCAGAGAGACAAGTACGATCATAAGTATAACAGTAAGGGATTTCCTTGCATATGCAACTGGCAAGGAGATGGATTGCAGTACACTTACAGAAATGTATAAGTGGAACAGCAGGGATCTTACAAAACTTATCGGATGCCTTTACGGCGCAGAATTTTCGAAATATTCAGCAAAAGATGCAGCTAATTTCTTAAGAGATGCAAAAAGACTGGTGGCAGCATGGAGATAGAACTTAGAAACGAGACCCTGGCATTGTACGTCTCTATAGGTGTAGCGCTTATAGTTTTAGGTATATTTGGATTCAGGGAATATAAGAAAAGAAAAGCTCTTTCAGCAGATGAAATGAGCAGGTACATGGGCTATGGCGCCATGTGGATGGTTGACAGCATGAAGGGCTACAGGCTCAGGAAGTTGTTCCACACAATCTGTAATGTTATAGGTATTGCGGGAATTTCCCTTAGCATTTTATCATCAGCTTATCTTCTGGGAAGACCTTCCTATACAGAAGAGGTAACAACAGGTGTTCAGAGGCGAGACATTTTTCTGTGTCTGGATGTTTCCTATTCACTGTATGCCCTTAACTATGACTTTGTTAAGAACTTAAAGACAGTAGTAGAGGGACTTGATGGAGACAGAGTTGGTATTTCTATTTTTAATACAACATCTGTCTTGTATATGCCTCTTACTGATGATAAAGAATTTGCCTGTGAAAAGCTTGACCAGCTTGAACAGTATTTTATCAATCAGAAAAGATACTGTGATTTATATGACAAGTATTATGACGGATTAACAGATGAAGAAGAAGAGGAAATGTATACTCTTATAGATGAGCTTCTTGAATTCGAAGCTGGAACTGTTGTAAACAGTGAGGAGCTTGGAAGTTCACTTATAGGTGAAGGTCTTGCGACATGTCTGTATGATTTTCCTTCACTGGAGGATTCAGAAAGAACCAGAATTATCCTTTTGGTAACAGATAATGCGGAAAATGCATACAAAAAGCCTGATGTAAGACTACCAGTTGCTGCAGATCTTTGCGCAAAGCACGACGTTGTAGTATTTGGTATCTTCCCGCCTGAAGATAAATTCTATGAGATGAATTACGGATATGATTTTGATGATCTTAGCGAAGAGCTTAGAGATTCAAGTGTTAAAACAGGCGGAGCATTCTATGTAGCTGATGACAATTTTGATACTAAAGGTATAGTTAAAGCAATTCAGTCTCATGAAGCAATGCAGGTAGATGAGATCACTGAGACCAGAACATATGATATGCCACAGACGCCTTTTATCTGTATTCTGGTAGGAATAGTTGCATTTGCTGTTGCAAGGGCAGGAGGTGCATGTTGATAACAAATCCTATATTACCGATTGTGGTAATTTTAATAATTATAGCAGTGGTCTTCGCAGGTCTTTTGATTGGAGTTATCAGATCACATGGAAGTATTTGGAAGAAGATCCTGGAAACTGTAATTACAGTACTCATCTGTATATGCATATATGTGATCAACTTAAGGATCATGGTACCTTCAAATGAGGCGACAGTTACTGTTCCAAGTCTTAATGTTCTGTTTGTAGTAGATTCCACTATCAGTATGTGGGCTGAGGATTATGATGGTGACGAAAGCCGCATAGAGGGAACAAAGGAAGCTTGTAACTCTATCATGGATGAATTAACAGGAAGCTCTTTTGCCCTTATAACCTTCTCAGACAAAGCGGAAGTACGTATTCCTCTTACTCCTGACAGACAGTCCATTACTGATGCACTCGATTATATGTATGAACCGAGTATGTATGCGGCTAAGGGAAGTAACATGAACAGCCCCGTTGATGAAATGGACAGAATACTTCAACATATGAAAGCTGAATATGAGGACAGAGAGACTATAGTTTTCATTTTTTCAGATGGAGAAGAAACTTATGAATCTGACAAGGATGATAAGTCATCTTCGGATGAAGATTCAGATGAAGACTCCGATGAGGAAGATGAGGATGACGATTCATCAAAGAGTAAATATGCCCCGTATTCAAGGCTCCTTGGAAAAGTTGACGGCGGAGCAGTAATAGGCGTTGGAAGTGAAGATGGAACTACAATGACAGATGGAGATGGCAATGACATCTATGATCCAAAGACAGATAAACTTGCTGTTTCCTGCATTGGTGAAGACAGTCTTGAGACCATTGCATCTAAGATCGGAGTAGAGTATATTCACATGGAAGATGTTGATGACATAGAAGACGTAGTTGAGTCCATTATCACAGATGCTAAGTATGAAGCCGCGCTTAGAGATGATGTTGAGAACAAGGATGACACATATTTTTATGGTCTTCCTGTACTTTTGATTTTGTTTGTATCTGAGATTCTATTGTTTAGAAAGTGACAGATTGGCGAGGTATAACGCATGAAAAAAGTAAAGTTTGGTTTTCTTGGAACTGCACTTTTTATTGCAGTGTTTGCTGCGATTGTGATGTGCAGAGTCGGTGGTAATCACATCTTTGCAAAAATGGTTAATTCCGGAGATTATTATATTCTTATGGAGAGTATGGAGGATGAAGAGCGTTACGTACAAATGGAAGAAGACGTTCTTGAAGTACTTCCCTATGATGCATATATAATGAATTATAATCTTGGCAACGCGCATTATAAGGATGGCGACTATTCCAAAGCTCAGATTTATTATGAAAAGTGTCTTGAATATGAGCTTCCTGAAGGTGAAGAGTGCAGCGTTCGAATTAACCTTACAATGACCAAGATTCAGCAGATCGATTTTAATACTATAGATGCCGGATATGAAGCTTTTAAGAATGATGAAGAAGTTGACCTTGAAGCTCTTATCAAGAAAATTGATGAGGTTATAGATCAGCTCAAAGCAGACAGGGTGATCCTTACTGAGAAAAACTGTGCCGGTGCTGAGGATGACAATGGTCACAGCAAGGAAGCTGAATCACTGAAAAAAGACATCGATAACAAGATTGAAGAGCTTGAGAAGATGAAGGAAGAGATCCAGCAAAAGATAGATGAGCAAAAGCAGGATCAGCAGCAGGACCAGGATCAGCAGAACCAGGATCAGCAGAATCAGGATCAGAGCCAGGATGATCAGAATCAGCAGTATCAGAATCAGAATCAGGATCAAAGCCAGTCAGAACCTGATGAAGTTGACGATGAGACTGAAGAAGAGATCAAGGAAAAGATGGAAGAAAAGCAGTCCGGAGCTCGTGAAGAAAGAGAAGAGACTAAGAAGGAAGCAGAAGAAGGTAGTTACTGGGATGAATATGACTACGACTATTATGGAGATGAATCTTCAGATAGCGAAAGCGAAGAGAGGATCTGGTAAATATGAAGTGTCCTAATTGCGGAGTCGAAAACGACGAAAACGCGTTATATTGCTACTTTTGCGGGCGAGTACTTCCAGGCAAAGCTCCTAACGCAAATATGGTGCCGGAAGCTGACACCAGAAAGAAAAAATCTAATACTATCTTAAAGATAATGCTGGGTGTGTTAGGCGGCTTACTAGCCGCCAGCCTGGCTTTTCTTGCTGTTATGGTAGTAAGAGATAATAAGAGCGAGAAGGAAGGAGCAAAGAATCTTCAGGAAACTGCCGATGCTCTGTTTGAGGAACAGGACTACATGACGGCAGCAGCCAGATATGATCAGCTTTTGGAGCAGGATCCTGATAATGATGACGCTCTGCGCGGATCAGTAATGTCCAAACTTTATTTTGTTTCTGAAGAACTTGGAAGTTATGCGACAGATAAAGAATATGTTGAAGCTTCAACGTATTTGAATGAGTTCAGAATAGATGAATTATTGGAAGATGCCAGTGAAATAGGTATTGAGTTTCCAATCATTTGTGAAAACAGTTTTGGCACAGTAGGCTTTTATCAATACGGTGAAAATGAGTATTACTCTTATGTGGGTAATTATGAAGATGGCGTAAGGAGTGGTTTTGGTTGTGTTATCGCTTCTAATGTCAGCGATTTTGTTCATGGCACACTTAAGTGCTATGTAGCATATGGTGATTGGGAGGACGATAAGCCCAACGGATACATGGAAGTCATCAAAGACAGTAATGTTGGTCAGTATACATATCAGAAAGGCAATGTTGTAGACGGAATATGGGATGGGGATGTTATTTATATAGGCATTGGCTATAATGATGAGTATGTATTTGAACTTGTCTGTGAATATAAAGATGGATTAGCCACACCTCTGGAAGAGATCAAGACAGCTGAAGGTAAATACTATAGAATCAGTAAAGATAATGATGAATATGGTGTAGTCATTTCGGTACCCGTCGATGCTGCTGATATGACATGCGGAATTATATCATTTGCAGATAATATGTGATGAAATATGCGAAAATGTATGGGGGGCAGATTAGTTAACACTTTACATTAATTTACAAAAATAGACAAAAAGTTAAAAATAAGTCTATCTTTTTTGTGCATAATGTGATACATTATGTATTAGTTGAGGTCAGGTAATCTTTTTATGACCATTAAAGAGGGGATGCTTCCACTAAAGAGAAGCAGAGGGTGAGAAAAAAGTGAAAAACTATATAGAATTGATTACCGAAAGTTCAGGGTCAATTATTGTTGATAATGGATTTGTACTTGCTGCATATTCAGATGGGAACGGAGCAGTGCAGATAGGGATTGAAAGTGTTGGCGTTAAGAGCCGCAGTGGCGTTAGAAATAAGCAGAATCTTGAAGCCATTCTTGATGCACTTTCATATATGATGGAGCATCCAGGGGAGGATAATAATCTTTCTTCTGTTGCTGATAATCTCCGTATTGATCTTCATCATTCAGATGGCACAGTAGCAAGCATTGGTAATGCAGTTCTTTATAATGCCCGTCAGAAAAATTTCTATTTTGTTGGTCTTGGATGTGATTCTCCTTATACAGAACTTTTTTATCGCTTCATGGAAGAACATTGCGCGAGAATGCTCGATGAGGTTCCGGGAAGAACAGGAGGTTCAATGCTTCCTGATAAGCCTCTTCCAAGCGGATTTGATGACATTCAGGACGAAAGATTTCTTAAAGCTATCCCACACCATAAGCCCCGTAAAGACTTAAGACTTAGAAGTGCCTTTGATTATGTTAGCTCAGGCATTTTTGTATTTGCATATACTAAAGCAGAAGAGAAGTATATTCATCGTTTTGCAGAGATCACTGGTATTTCTGATGCCAGGATCAAAGAAGGAATGTATGAGTTCTATCCTTACGTAACTATTCAGGATAGAGCTATGGTTCCTGTTAGAAATACAAATTGGGACAACATAATAAGCTGCAGAGCATTACTCTGCAGAATGGGCGATTCAAAACTATTTGATTAAATGAAATAGTGGGAAACTGGGCTAGCAGGATTCGAACCTGCGAAGTGACGGAGTCAGAGTCCGTTGCCTTACCGCTTGGCGATAGCCCAATAGAAACATTGATCAAACCAAATTAACCTTGGCAGAAGAATAAGATTTTTTCTTGGTTTCAGCATTAAAAATATAACGCTTAGATATTGGAATCATTCGATACCCATTCTCAGTGTCCTTTAATTCATATTCTTGATGGCAAATCTTGTTCAGAACATCTATAGAATGTGTCTGTTTGGTACTCTTTGAAATACTCATTTACTATTTACCTTAATTACCCTGTGAAACCCCGAATATCAATCCACCTATGTCATTATACATAACGTGTTTAAAAAGTCAATACATCTGCAAAATACTAACATATTATTATGAAAAATCATTAAAAAAATACATAAAGAAAATCCCTTTTTTAGTCGATGTAGTTAATACAAAAGTTGTTTTTTATTTGCTACATGACGGAAGGGATGATTTGCATGGAAGTAATTATTACCGGAAGTATACTTATCATAGTTGGAGTGCTTGTCTGTTATTTTAATTACAGGATTGAAAATAGAATACTTGATGAGGCAACTGGGAAAAAGGCTAAGATTATCAAGTTCCGCTCCTTTAAGCGCAGATTCCGCTTTTTGAAAAAGAAGAGCAAAGGAAAAAGATCAAAGAAAACAAATCCGTATGGAAGAAGAGTAAACTCCTATTAAAACTTGTGCTCAACTTGTATTCGGTCTGAATTCGTGGTAATGTAAGATGGATTCAGGCCGATTTTTTGTTGTCTGAAGGTGCTTCCAATGGTTTAGGGAATATAAAAAATAAATTATATAGAAGAAGTTCTTAAGATTTTGTGCAAAAGTACCATAAAAATGGCGTTTTATGACGACTTGTTATGATATTTTACATTGATTGTAATTTGGTATTGGTATATTATTATTAAGGACTCGTGCGATTTTTGTGGATAATAACAAGAGGTTTTTAGATATGGATACAACAGTATATACTAGTTCTTCAGCGGCTAAGAAGCGAGTAAGCTCTTCGGCTGCTCATAAGTCTGATAATGCCAATAAAATAAACACAGTAGCCAAGACTAAAGAGATCAGCAAGGCAACAATAGCTAAATGGGTTGTTGCAGTTGTTCTTTTTGTTGCATTTACAGTATCTACTGAATTGATCATGCATCCAGGATTGTACTTATATACAGTGCTTGCGCTTGGACTTATTATTTTGTTCCATAAAGAGTTTTCTATAAAGGCTTTTGGTAAGACATATATCAGCGGGTGGATGCCTTGGGTATGGACAGCAGTATGTGCTTTGCTTGCATTTGGTGCAGTTCAGCTTAAGACATATA
>CAMVNV010000141.1 GCA_947168935.1 uncultured Butyrivibrio sp.
CATTTATCATAAGAGAGCCTGAAACATCCTGATTTGTATATATGTCTTTTACATTCTGATAAAATGTGATCTTATCCGCCTGCTTACCATAGTTAAGAACAAATAAGTATTGCTTATCATCTTTTTTGCGGACCGCTATTTCCATTGTCTCTGGAAGGCTAATTATTTTATCATATGGGCTCATCACATTTAGGTTCTTAAGGAAAACTCGTACTGCTTCTTCTGTAAATGCGCTCCCATAGTAAAAAGCTTTGCCTTTTCCAAAGTCATTACCGATAATTGCACCACTGCCGGCATAATAATCTGATATATACTCTGCCAGCTGCCTTCCATCATTAATAGGGCATAATAGATCAGTAAATACTGATGCTTCAAACTTATCTTCTCCCCATTTTACATATACCTTTTCTGCATCTGGTGCAATAAGAGAGTATTCCGGGATGTCTGTACCTGTAAGAGGCGCAAAAAGCCCAGGAAGTTTATCCATTACGCATTTGCCAGTCTTATCTTTGTATCCGCTTCTGCAGCCTATGACAAGCTTTCCTCCTTTTTTCACGTATTCAGATAAAAGTTCTATGATTCTTTCGTCAGTTATAGTTGGATGAGGATAAAACAGGACTTCATACGCTAAGAGGTTTGATGCATCGGTTAGTCCATCTATATAAACATAATCAAATGGAGTATGTGTTTCCTGTAACGCATTAAACAAAGCTTTTCTGCTTTGTATTTCAACTCTTCCGTGCCAGACGTCGTATTCTGAATCCCATAGGTTGTCATAATCTTCTAAAATACCGACTTTGGCTTCATAGACAGAACCAGCTATTGGATTGAGTTTTCTAAGCTTTTCGTGTACTTCCTTTACCTCATTAAGACGTCTGTTGTCTCTTCCCGAATAATCCAGAATACCATGCCAATAAATCTCTGTTCCCATGGTGGCGGTTCGCCATCTAAAGTAGCTTACGAAATCAGCGCCATGCGCAATGGACTGCATCGTCCACAGTGTCAGCTGCCCTGGTCTTGGCGTTGGTGCTTCCATCCTGGATGTCCATCCATTGGCTCCGGACTGCTGCTCCATAATTCCAAATACTTTGGAAATGGCCCTTGTCTCTGCAAGATTCATGCTCCATTTGCGATCTTTGATAGGGTCATTTTCATCATACATACTCAGGCAATATGCAAAATTAGGATATGAATCATAGGTAATGAAATCAATACTCTCATTTACCATCTTCTGATAGTCAAGATGCCCAAATATACCATTGGTTGTGACAAAATCATCTTCCTTTGTGTATTTTCTTATTATATCTGCCTGCATCTTTGCCCATCTGTTGGCGCTATCAGAAATAAATCGAATATAATCAAGCTGCCAGTGTGGATTTACTGTATCCTGGACAGTACGTCTTGGAACGTTGATTTCATCCCAGCTAGTAAAAGTCTGATTCCAGAAAATTGTCCCCCAGGCTTTATTCAATCCATCAAGTGATCCGTATTTAACCATAAGGTATTCCCTGAAAGATATCGAATCACTTTCAGAATAAAAAACATCAGTTTCGCAGTTGATCTCGTTGTCTATCTGCCAGCCAATCACACAATTTCTCTTAGCATAGTGAGACGCAAAAGCTTCCACTATTCTGCCGGAAAGCTTCTGATAGACCAGAGAATTATAATTATAATGACGCCTCAGCCCGTGGCGATATACATTTCCGTCTATATCACAGTTAAGAACTTCCGGATACTTTTTTGTTAGCCATGCAGGAGGAGTTGCAGTGGGCGTTCCCATTATGACCTTCATACCCATCTCTTCTGCCAGGTCCAGAAATTCATCCCAAAAAGAATAATCAAAAACTCCTTCTTCTACCTCAACTGTATTCCAGGCAAATTCTGCTACTCTCACCACCTCAATTCCAGCATCAAGCATTCTTTTGAGGTCTTCCCGCCACAGATCTTTAGACCAATGCTCGGGGTAATAGCAGACACCAAGTAAGAGTTCTTTTCCATTTAATATTTTTCTCATGCGTTCCCCTTCTTTTGATGTTTTTTAAAAAGGCGGCACCGGATGGTACC
The DNA here is from genome assembly GCA_947168935.1 of uncultured Butyrivibrio sp. Lineage (GTDB taxonomy): Bacteria > Bacillota > Clostridia > Lachnospirales > Lachnospiraceae > Butyrivibrio. Next base: position 2,065 of record CAMVNV010000141.1, read on the forward strand.
GCCTCCAAATTCCATTATACTTGTTTTTTCGCTTAATAAGATAATTGAACTATGCATCTTTGTAAGCAGACAACGCTTCCGTAAGCTGAAGCGTATAGTTCTTTGTCAGTCTTGAAGCCCCTAGCGGATATGCGTCTGGAAGAACTTCCGAACACACCTCAGGTTCCCAGTAGAATATCCCAAGCCCCTCATCTTCAGGCACACTCTTCAGCATTCTTATTGTATCCCCGATAAGCTTCCTAGTTTCCTTTTCTTCATATTCCGGTCCACCTATCTCAGCTATCATAACAGGCTTATGGAATCTGTCCCTGTACATATCAATGCATCTTGCCCAATTGTCTATGCTTGAATCCACGTTTTCTTCTGGGGTTTCCTTGTTTATGATATCGCACCAGTATGGGTAGTCAGAAAAACCAAGTATATCTGTCATGCCACCATTTTTGAAAAAGTTTTCCAAAAAAGGCATAACCCAGATAGGATGCTGACCACTTGCCAGATGAAGAACAACCTTGCAGTCAGGAAACACTTTCTTTACAGCCAGGTAACCACTATTAATGTATTCCACAAGCTGGGTAGGATGCGTTTCCAGATCCCCCATGGGATGCATCATCCCTGGGTTTATTTCATTTCCTACCTGCACCCACTCCGGGCATACACCCCGCTCTTTCATAATGCCTAGAACATATTCTGTATGCTCACTTACTTTTTTGCATAATTCTTTGTGCGACAGTCCTTCCCAATCCTTTGGAATGTATTGTTTTTTTGGATCTGCAAACTCATCAGAATAGTGAAAATCCAGCATTATACGCATGCCTGCATCCTTCGCGCGCTTTGCCGCATCAGCTACTCTTTTTGCATCACAATACCCGAGCATTACAACTGTTCCGTCTTTTTCCTCCACATAACTCTTCTCTGGTGGATTGACAAATATCCTAAATCTAACCGAATCAGCTCCTTTTTCTCTGACCGCTTCAAGACAGGATACATTCTTTCCTTTTTCATTTATCCATTTAAAACCTCTGTCCTCAAGCTGCGTCATCCAGCCAAGGTCAGCTCCATAAGCAAACTTTGTTTTCATCATCAGCAATCCTTGTATCATATTATTGGAAAAGCCACCTTTATCAGTGGCTTTTCTTTCAAAATCTTATCTTGTAGCTTTCCATGCTTCATACTGTGAATTGAATTCATCAAGGATATTCTGAAGACCTGAATCATAGCATTCCTTGATCATCTTATCTATAGTAACGTCTACGTCATCCACAAGTCCAAGTTCGAGCATTGGAACATAATCCTTAAGAACTGTGCTCACAGCGGCCTTATAATCAGCCACGTTTGAATCATCAAAAACAAATGTCACAGTAGGATTGCTTACAACCCTCTCTTCCCAGCTGGCTGTTACTTCTGTAGCTCTTGGATCTCCACCTGCTTCTTTAAGATCCCCGTTTTTGATAGCCCATGATGCAGATATTGCATATGCCGCAAAATCTCCGGCCTTATCTGTTTCTGTATACTCCCCAGCATCATTGATTGTGTAGTGCTCGCCTTCAACACCAAGTATCCAGAGGTGGTTTATATATGTGTCACACTTCAAAATATCAAGTACCATGGCAGCTCTTGCCGGATCAGCACTTCCTGCGGCAATAGCCATATCATTATTAGAATAGTTCTCGCAGCCAACAAGGTTATCTTTTGTAAGGTCGTATGCAGCTCCTACAACGCCTTCTGTCTGCTCTGCCTGCTCAATATAAGTAAACACTGAAGTATTCCATGCAATAGAAGCACCCTGAAGGTTTCCAAAAGCATCATCATCTGTAACTGTATTTGTAAGTGCACTTCTGCTCCATGCTCCGGCATCAGCCAATTCCTTCATATCATGTGCATATTCTTTGAAAAGATCAGTCTCATAAACAAGCTTTATATCAGAAGCATTAGGAAGCTCCCCCTTCTTATACTGATACATAAGATCAAAGTAATCACTATCAAGAGCAAGGAAAGTATCGTCCTGCTGTCTGTAGACATCCCAAAGTTCATTGTTGTCACCAGCAGCTGCAAGAGCGTAGATGCCGCTCTCAGGTGTTTCCTTTTCAGCAATGGTCTTTGCAAAATTCATATAGTCATCCCAATTACTTAATGAGCTGATTCCATATTTATCTGCCAGATCCTGTCTTATTGCAACGATTTTACCCATTGGAGATGCCTGATTAGACGGAACGGCTATCATCTGGCCTGCAATTGTTGTCTCATCCCAGCTTTCAGGTGCCTGATACTTGTTTGTGAGCGGCATGTTCTTAGAAATAAAGTCAGTATCGAGAACATAGAAAGAACCCTTTGCGGCTTCCGTATACATAAAGCACCATGGTGCAGTGAAGATAAGATCAACCTGTCCGCCTGTAAGTGTCAGTGAATACATCTGCTGATAATCCGACCAGCTAAGAAAGCTTACTTCAATATCAGTATTAAATGGCTCGAGATACTCATTGGTTTTAGCAAGTACATCACTCCAGGCAGTTGGTGTATCACCAATAAGTGTGATGTTTACGGTCTTATGCTTTGACAAGTCCACATCCGTATACATCTCAGGAGTCGCCTTTACTATTCCCTCACCTATTGCTTCCGGAAGCCCTTCAAGTGAAACAGTCGATGATGTTGCTGTCTCATCATCTGCAATGACTGTATCACCTACGTTTGATTCAACTTGAACCGAGTTGGCTTCTGATCCACATCCGCAAAGTGCTGAAGCTGTCAGCACCACGCCCAACATAATTGACAATACCTTGTTTCTCATAATTGTTTATCCTCCTTTTACTCTATAACTCTCCCCTAAGGGTAATATTTAGTTTCCTCTTGTCATCCTTTTACAGCACCAATGGTAAGTCCTTTGACAAAGTATCTCTGTACAAATGGATAAAGAAGTACTATTGGTCCTGTCGCAATTATTGTCATTGCCATTTTCATTCCCTCAAGCGGGATTGACGGAAGTGCTATTCCTGATTTTTCAGCAACAATCCTCATAGCTTCCGCACTTCCAAGAATCCTTTGAAGGTAATACTGCAGTGTAAACATATCCTCGTTTGTTACGAACAGCATGCAGTTGTACCAGTCGTTCCAGTATGCCAGCGCAGAAAAAAGTGAAAGCGTCGCAATCAGTGGCTTACTAAGCGGAAGGATGAGCTTTGCAAATATGGTTATATCATTTGCCCCATCAATCTTTGCCGACTCAGAGATCTCAGCAGGAATGCCTGCCATAAATGACTTTGCTATGATCATGTTCCACACTGAAAACATCAGTGGAAGGATAAGTCCTACAATACTGTTCTTGAAGTTCAAATAACGCGTGCACATCAGATACCATGGAACAAGTCCACCATTAAACAGTGTCGTAAAGAAGAAGAAAAATGAGAACTGATTTCTCCATGGAAAATCCTTTCTACTAAGGACATAACCTGTCATTGTAGCAAGCAGTACTGCAAGAAATGTTCCTGTAACTGTAACGCTTATTGTCATTCCATAGGCCTTAAGTATCGCCGTTGGATTCTTTAAACACAGTGCATAACTTTGAAGGCTTAGTTCAGAAAGCCTAGGAAGGATAGGATATCCATCCCTTATCAGCGAATTTTCACTGGTGAATGATGCAACGATTATCAGATAGAACGGAATGACACATATTAGTGCAAATATCCCTACTAGCAGCGCTCCAATGATATTTACAGAGAGCTGATCACTGCTCATCTTCTTTTTCTTTTTTATCTTTGTCCTGTCAGAAATAACAGTTTTTTCAATTATTGTACCTTCAGCAAGGCTAATAGCTTCAGCAGACATTTATTACCTCCCCTTAGTAAAGTGCGTAATCAGGATTCGCTTTTTTCACCAGACTGTTGCATATCATTATGGTTATAAAGCATAGAACTGACTGATACAGCCCAGCCGCCGCAGACACTCCCACATTTCCATTGTCGATTAGCAGTCTGAACACATATGTGTCGATTACATCTGTCATCGGCTGAAGGAGTGCACTGCTCTTTACGGTCTGGTAGAACAACCCGAAATCACCGCGAAAGATGTTGCCGATACCAAGAAGTACCAGTATCATCATCGTCGGGCGGAGGGAAGGAATCGTAAGGTATTTGATCTTCTGCCAAGCAGAAGCACCATCAATTGAAGCAGCTTCAAACATTTCCTGATCCATTCCTGTAATGGCTGCGAGATATACTACTGATCCATATCCTGTCTGCTTCCACAATTTCAAAAATATTAAAACAAACGGCCATGCCCCTGGTGTGTTATAAAGATCGAAAGGCGCTCCTCCGAGAGAGGTTACTATGTTGTTGAATACGCCACGCTCATAGTTGAAAATGTTGTAGATAATCGCTCCTGCCACAACCCAGCTAATGAAATACGGAAGAAACATCAGTGACTGCACCGTCTTCTTGAACATCTTGTGAATGATCTCATTCAGAAGAATTGCACTTCCCATTTCAAATACAACTCCAAAGAAGATGAATGCTATGTTGTATAAAAGCGTGTTCCTTGTAACCTGCAAGAGCTTGCCTGATATAAAGAGTGCCTTAAAATTATTCAGTCCATTCCACGGCGAAAAATAAATGCCTCCATTATACTGGTATTTCTTAAAAGCCATGATTATACCGGTCATAGGAATATAGCTGAACACTATAACATATATGAGTGCCGGCAACAGCATCAGTAACAACATCCAATGCCGCTTCAGATTTTTTATCAAATATTCTCCTCTCCCCATGATTAAACTCCTTCTAAATTCAGTAATAGCTACGTTTCCAGCTCTTTAATATGTTTTGATTTTATCGTTCACAAAAAGTGCAAACAATGACACGAAACGACATTAGTGGTAAAATTTGTATCATATATGGGAATGATTGGGGAATAGATATGCTGAGAGAAGTATCCAAAGACTATATAACAAGTGCCAAGCCTAACGCATCCTTCAGTATCAATACAGGCAGCGATTCGAACTATTATCAGTTAAAACTACCATATCAGATTACGTATGAATTCTGTAGCGGAACTGAGGAAGATGACTATATGAATGCCATAACATTTTCAGAAGATGAATCCTTTTACGCAAGGGATTCATTTCCCGGACATGATAAGGCATTCCATGATCACCCTCTTCATTTTCACGACTATTATGAGATTATGATAGTCCTGAGCGGGACTGTGACACAGCGCATAGAAGACGTTGACTACAAATATCCTGCCGGCACCTGTTGTCTGATAAACAGGGGCATACGGCATGCAGAAAACTTTGATACAGAATCCAGCATTCTGTTTGTGGGGCTCTCGACAAGTATGATCGGCGAACTGTTCACGGTTGCAGAGCACTCTTCTTTTCATTCTGAAAAAGATTTTATGAAAAGCAATCTGTACAAGTTTATCATTTCTGATCTTGATAACCCGGACCGAAAGGCATATTTGGACATGATACCTGCATTTGCAAAAACATCAGGATTTGAGCAGGTAAAAGAACTCTCAACAGAAATGTTAAATACCATGATGTTTCCGCACTTTGGTTCTTCTTACAAGATGAGAAGCCTTCTATCTGAACTGCTTTACTTTATTTCAAGTACTGACAATTACCATTGTACTGAGGTGGAAATGGGTATGGGAAATGACCAGCTCCTTTTTAGCCGAGTAGAGCACCTTATGGTTGAAAGAAATGGCCGCGTAACCCGTTCTGAACTTGAGAAAGCACTGAATTATAGTGGTGATTATCTTAATAGAATAGTCAATAAGTTTACCGGCATGTGTCTTTACGACTATGGAATGACCTTCTGTCTGAGAAAAGCTGCGATGGACCTTGTAAATACCAAAGAATCCATATCTTCAATCGCCCAGAACCTGCAGTTTTCCAACCGGACGCACTTTTACTCTTTATTTGAAAAGCAATATCATATGACCCCAAAAGAATATCGTGCAAAGCATGTTTCCGCATAAAAATAAGGCCTTACCTGCCGAAAATGGCGGTAAGGCCTGTTTGTTCTATTCTATGCTGATGAATTTGGCGAATATTTATTGATGAAATTGTTCTTGTTACATCCCCAATCTGTCGTTC
>CAMVNV010000142.1 GCA_947168935.1 uncultured Butyrivibrio sp.
GAGAGGATAGTTTATTTTGAACTATTCTCTCCCTTGTAAAAAATGATAATTATTCTAATGTCATCAGATCAGCTTTAGTCTTAAACTTTCTTAACACCAATCTTGCAGCTTTCGCCGTTGATATCCCAATCCTTAGCACTATCAAGATCCTGATCATAAGAGATAGAATCTGCAAGTACCTTAGTAGAAAGGGCTACTTCATCAGCCTTAACTGCTGCTGCAACCTTGTCAGAACCTGTAAGAGATACTACGATTCTGTCCATAACTTCGAATCCTGAATCCTTACGCATTGTCTGGATCTTGGAGATAACTTCTGCTACAAGACCTTCGTTAACAAGCTCTTCTGTAAGGTTAGTATCAAGAACTACTGTGATACCCCAGTCTTCCTGACTCATGAAGCCTTCCTTCTGAGTCATGTCGATAAGGAGATCTTCCTTAGTAAGTTCAACAGCTTCTCCGCCTACTTCAAACTTGATAGATCCGTCTGCATTAAGTGTATCCATAGCTGCGTTTCCATCAAGTTCAGCAAGATACTGCTTGATACCGCCAAGCATCTTACCATACTTAGGACCTACTGTCTTAAGCTGTGGCTTGAAAGTATAGCTTGTAAAGTCACGTACGTCATCTGTGAATGTAACAGCCTTAACGTTAAGCTCATCTCTTACGATATCCTGATAGAAGTCGCTAAGAACCTTGCCCTGTTCAGCACTGTTCTTAACATACATCTGTCCGAGTGGCTGACGGTTCTTCATGTTGCAGGCATTTCTGCAAGCACGGCCGAGTACTACTATATCAAGAACCTCTTCCATATCCTCTTCAAGTTTTTTATCAACATATTCTGTATTAACTACAGGATAATCGCAAAGGTGGATTGACTCAGGAGCATCCTTGAAGTTCTCTCTGACAAGATTCTGATAGATCTCTTCTGTCATGAAAGGAACCATAGGAGCTGCTGCCTTACAGATCTCTACAAGACATGTATAAAGTGTCATGTAAGCTGAGATCTTATCCTGTTCCATTCCCTTAGCCCAGAAACGCTCACGGCTACGACGAACATACCAGTTAGACAGATCGTCAACGAACTTATCCATAGCCTTAGCTGCTTCAGGAATTCTGTAATTTTCAAGGTTCTTGTCAGCTTCCTCGATTGTTGAGTAAAGACGTGACAGAATCCACTTATCCATTACTGTAAGCTTATCTTTTTCAAGCTTATAGTTAGATGCATCAAATCCATCGATGTTTGCATACAGTACGAAGAATGCATATGTGTTCCAAAGTGTTCCAAGGAACTTACGCTGTCCTTCCTGAACTGCCTTACCATAGAATCTTGAAGGAAGCCATGGAGCAGAGTTTGTATAGAAGTACCAACGGATAGCATCAGCACCATACTGGTTCAGAGCTTCCATAGGATCTACAGCATTACCCTTGGACTTACTCATCTTCTGTCCGTTCTCATCCTGTACAAGACCAAGAACGATAACATTCTTGAATGCAGGCTTATTGAAAAGAAGTGTAGCCTCTGCATGAAGTGAGTAGAACCATCCACGAGTCTGGTCTACAGCTTCAGAGATGAACTGTGCAGGGAACTGCTGCTCAAAGAGCTCTTTGTTTTCAAAAGGATAGTGAAGCTCTGCATATGGAGCAGCACCTGAATCGAACCAGCAGTCGATAACTTCAGGAACACGCTTCATTGAACCGCCACACTCATCACACTTGATGAAGTAGTTATCAACATAAGGACGGTGAAGCTCTGTTGTAAGAGCTGACTCATCTCCGGAGAGCTCAGCAAGCTCTTTCTTAGAACCAACAGCGATCTTCTTGCCACAGTCAGGGCATTCCCAGATGTTAAGAGGTGTTCCCCAATATCTGTCACGGGATACAGCCCAGTCCTGAATGTTCTCAAGCCACTTACCGAATCTTCCCTCACCGATTGACTCAGGGATCCAGTTGATCTCTTTATTATTTCTTACAAGGTCATCCTTGATATCTGTAACTTTGATGAACCATGACTCACGTGCATAGTAGATAAGAGGAGTATCGCATCTCCAGCAGTGTGGATAGTCATGTTCTGCCTTTGGTGATGAGAAAAGGATTCCTCTCTCAGCAAGGTCTTTAAGTACTTCAGGATCTGCTGATACAGCACCTGCCTCGATCTCCTTAGCAGTAGGCTTGCAGCGCATTCCTGCAAACTTACCTGTTTCAGGCTTAAGACGGCCACTTGCATCAACCATCTGTACGAATGGAGCATCATACTTACGACCAACTCTTGCGTCATCATCACCGAATGCAGGAGCGATATGTACGATACCAGTACCATCTTCCATAGTTACATAGTTATCGCAATATACGAAGAAAGCCTTCTTGTGCTGCTTGTCTGTTTCAGCCTTAGCACATTCATAAAGTGGCTCATATTCCTTGTATTCAAGATCCTTACCCTTATAAGTTTCAAGAACTTCATAAGCAGGCTTTCCATCAGGATTAACCTTCTCATCCTTGGCAAGAGGTCCAATAACCTTATCAAGAAGAGCTGATGCCATATAGTATGTATTTCCATCAACACACTTAACCTTAGCGTACTCTTCATCAGGGTTTACGCAAAGACCGATGTTAGAAGGAAGTGTCCATGGTGTTGTTGTCCATGCAAGGAAGTATGCATCTTCACCGGATACCTTAAAACGTACAACAGCTGTACGATCCTTGATAACCTTATATCCCTGAGCAACCTCGTGTGATGAAAGAGGAGTTCCACATGAAGGACAGTAAGGAACAACCTTGAATCCCTTGTAAAGAAGACCCTTATTCCAGATCTCTTTAAGAGCCCACCACTCTGACTCGATATAGTCGTCATAATATGTTACATAGGGGTTATCCATGTCAGCCCAGAAACCAACCTTGCCTGAGAACTGCTCCCACATTCCCTTATATGTCCATACAGACTCTTTACACTTTTTGATGAAAGGCTCGATACCATACTCTTCAATCTGATCCTTGCCTTCGATACCAATTTCCTTCTCAACCTCAAGCTCAACAGGAAGACCGTGAGTATCCCAGCCCGCTTTACGAGGAACCTGATATCCTTTCATAGTTCTGTAACGAGGGATCATATCCTTAATGGCACGTGTAAGAACGTGTCCGATATGAGGCTTACCATTAGCTGTTGGCGGTCCATCATAGAACATGTAGATTTCATTGCCATCTTTTTCTGAAACGCTCTTGTTGAAGATATCGTTTTCTTTCCAGAAATCAACGACCTGCGCTTCGCGATCTACGAAGTTCATGCTGTTATCAACCTTCTTATACATCTCTTAGCTCCTTCTTTTTTGAAAAAAAATAAAGCTCCCGTCCCTGTAAAAAGGACGAGAGCTAATAGTTAACTATCGTTATACCACCTGTTTACACATACGCGCCGCATCCTGGAAAATCTCCAGATACAGTTGAATATGGCTCTTAATAACGGAAAGAAACCGGCTTGGCCTACTGATATAACCTTCAGCCTCGCAGCTTGGAAGTGATCTTCACAAAATGCTTACTACGTCTGCCTCGCACCACCCGGCAGCTCTCTGCTTCATTCAGTCATTCGCTACTGTCTTCGTCACAGCTTTTATATTATTTATTCTTTTTTGAAGAAAAAATCTTCAAACTTTCATTAACTATAAAACCATATGGTATAAATTGTCAAGCAGACAGATTACTCTTCGCTAGCTTCTTCTGTAGCTTCATCAGATTCTTCTTCAGTCTCTTCTGTCTCTTCAGTCTCTTCTGTCTCTTCTGTCTCTTCAGTTTCCTCAGTGTCATCAGTAGTTTCTGTCTCTTCTGAGTCACCTGTTGTTGAAGAATCGCTTGAACCGGATTTATTCTCTCCAGCAAGTACCCACTTGAAGTTAAAGTATGATGAATAGTATTCTACATCATCCTCAAGGTCAGATGTTGTTTCAAATCCATAAAATCCGTAAATATGATAACCACCCTTGAAATCGTGGCTAAGGTAATGATTGAGATAATTACTATAGTCAATCTTATCTGTCATAAGATTTCCATCACCATCAATAACAAGACCGTCAACCATAACTACATAGTAGTAAGAATACTCTTCCTTGCCATATTTAAGTGTGATCTTGTATGTAACATAAGTACGGAAGTCATAGTAGCTGTCTTCCTTAGGCTCACCAACATACATTCCATAGTATTCAACATTACTAAGTGTTACTTCACCATCATCTGTTAATTCTGTTCCAATATCATCAGAAGTATACATAATTTCCTGATCTTCAATGTAAGCAAGAACCTGATCAAGGATATCGTCAGTAACCTGATCAGCCTTAGTCACTTCAACAGGAAGGCCTTCTACTACGAACTCCTTAGATGCAGCTGTAGGCATAGCACCATAGTTCTCTATGAAATACTTTATTATTTCGTCTTCACTTGTCGCATCACAGCCATAAGGTACAATTGTAATAGTGATTACATCGCCATTATCAAGCTCTCTTGTTGAGTCGTAATCATAATCAAAATAGTAATTACTAAAATATTCATTATTTACACCAGAATCATCAATATATGCATATGCACTAGGTGCTGTTCCGTTGTAAGTTATCTCTAAGCCTTCGAAAGGATCGAATGTAGGAACTGCTTTAAGATCCTTAACGTCAAATGTGATTCCATCTGTTGTAGTCTTGATGTTGAGGTCCGCAAGGAGCTCCTCTGCATCATACTTGAACTTAACAGTAACCTTGTCACCATTTGAAAGGTTCTCTGACTTATCAAGTGATACGGCATCATCCAAGTACTCTTTGACAAGTTCCTTAGCGCTCATTTCCTTCATGTCCTTATCTTTGCCGTGATACTTGATCTTATCTCCATAATCCTTTTTGAACTTTTTATCATCAAAGTCAACTGTAGCTGTTCCAAGAGTATCGTAACCATCAGATTCTACAATAATATAATCTTTGAGATCAACTTCAATAGGACGTGAATTGAGATAGAATAATACTCCGCCGATAGCAGCTGCTGCTAAAACAACAAGAATGATGATAGGAATAAGAATCTTCTTGATTCCGCCCTTCTTCTTACCGCCACCTGCTGGTGTTGCTGCTGGATCAGGTACGCCTGCATAAATGTTGTCAAAAGAAGCACCCTGACCGCCTGCCGGCTGTCCAAAATTGTTCTGGAAATTGTCCTGAACGCCGCTCTGTGCAAAAGTGTTTGCTGCAGAAGCCTGACTCTCAGGAAGAATTACCTTAGTTCCGCATTCGCTACAAAAAAGTGTACCCTCTTGTAACTCTGCTCCGCAATTAGTGCATTTCATTTAATATCCCTCCCTAAAATGCTACGTAAAATTGTTTATTTGCTGTAATAAAAGTTTTCAAAAATGTTCTTATTATCCACAGACGCTGAACATTATATCATAGTAAATTAATATTGAAAACCCGTCTTTTTGACGTTTCATCGTGCAAAAATGTCATTTTGTCAGCCAGTTTTTTTAAGGCGAAAACCCAGCAATTCTGTATTTACATATCATATCCAGAGACCTAAATCCGGAAACTACACAAAACTTAAATTCTCAAAACCGATTCCTTTACAATGCTGCATACAGATAGTCTGAGGCTTGTAATCTTCTATCTCAACATCCTTAAACTTAACATTTTTAATCTCATAACCATCTTCATCAAAGCCGTACAGCTCGATCGCAGCTGCTTCTTTTATTCCACCACCTTCAAATTCATGCTGATCAAGGTATCTGCCTTGTATATGCACCCTTTCAAATAGGCAGTTTTCAAAAACAGGAGGATGAGGGCAGATACGTTCTCCATCATCGTTATATAGTACTGAATGCATGAGAATTCGTGACACCTTGCAGTCTGAAACATGTATATCTCTTACATACGCACCTCTTTTCCTTGTTGCCTTTATTTCAAGTCCACACCAGGAATCAGAAAGATCGCAGTCCCATATCCTTACATCAGATACACCACCACTCATCTCAGAGCCAATGCATATCCCATGTCCCATCCTGGATACGCAGTCAAAGACTCTGATATGCTCAGATGGACGATTTACGATATTGCCTTCAGGATTTTTGCCGGATTTAATAGCGACTCCGTCATCGCCTGTATTGAAGGTAGTTGCAAAAAGGGTGCAGTTTGTAGATGAATCAGGATCCCATCCATCGCCGTTCCATACACCATAAGAATTAATAGTCACATGATCAGTAACAATGTCGTCACAGTATATCATATGCACATTCCAGCAGGCTCCATCAGAAAGTGTAACACCAGTGATCCTTACCTTAGAGCAGTTACTAAGATTTATAAGGCGAGGGCGTACCCTTCCCTGAATAGTATGATCCGTCTCATATTCCTTGATCTTATCTCCAAGGGATTCAAGATATTCCTTCTGCTTTCTGGTCTCATCCTCGATGATCGCCATTCCAAGCTTCTGACCACCGGAACGGATTTCCCCCTTACCTCTTATAAGGATATTGCTACACACAGCCCCACTGCCATGGTCCAGTTCTCCCGCATTAAGAAGAGATGAGTAGCTCATATTCTCAATCCCTTCAAATCTGCTTTTTATCATAGGAAGATAGTCATGAAAGTCTGCTGTTCCATGGAGTATAGCACCCTCATCAAGATATATCTCCATATCCGAATGAAGACGCAGTGCCCCAGTCATATAATCCCCTTTTGGTAAAAAGATCTGATCGCCTTTACCGCAGTCATCGAAAGCCTTCTGGATCACTGCTGTATTCATGGTCTTACCATCGCCAACGGCATTGTATGGAGCTTTGGTAACATCAATTCTTCGTTTGGTCTTAAGTGTTCTGACTTTAGCTATAGAGGTTTTTGCTTTGTTTTCTTCATTTGCTGTGTCTACTATATTGCTATCCGCCAATAAAGCTTTAACTTCAACATGGTATTCTGTATCAGGTTCTAAATTCTCCCATGTATAATGAGTCTTAGCTGTCTTAGAAGTCTCCCCATTTATACTGACTTCGTATTCAGAGACATTCACACCCTCCTTATCCCACCATATGGTTATATCACTATCTGTAACCAGACTATGCAATTCCATATCACCTTTATCCTCTCTACTTAATTTTATGTTTTCAGTGGAGTCCGCGTATCCATGTAGCTGCCATGGATACCCATGCCGATGTCGAGGGCACGTATTCCTTGGCTGCCTGGAAATTGATATTACCGCCGTCATTTAGATCACTTTCCGGCATCGCCGATATAGTCCTCTCATCTCCAAGTGAAAGTCCATGCCCTCCCTTACGGAAGAGATGATATTCTACGGGGATATTTTCCCTCATCAAAGCCTCTACAAGAAGCACCGAGTTCATAGGGTGAACACTACCATCTTCTGCAGTCCCCCAGATAAATGCAGGTGGGACATCCTTATTAACATGTTTCTCCAAAGATATATCATCAAGCATCTGCCTGTACCTATCTTCTGATTCATAATCTGCTGCAGTTCCTATGAGATTTTCAATAGATCCAGTGTGTGCATATTCACCGGATGTGATAACAGGATAGCCCAGCATCATTCCGTTTGGGCGAAGCTCTTCTACATCAACATGCTTATCTTCCTTGGCCATACTATGAGCTATATCATATTCAAGCTGTTGCCTTACAAAATCTTCCGACCATCTCTCACAGTAGTTACACACAAGGTGGCCGCCTGCAGAGAATCCTACCGTATATATAGCATCAGGATCTATCCTGAACTCCTCAGCGTGTCTTCTTAGATACAGATGAGCTCTTCCAAGCTGTATCAGAGCATCAGGATATCTTACAGGTGCACATGAATAGCGAAGAACCGCTGCATTATATCCCATAGCCAGAAACTGCATAGCTACAGGATCTGCCTCTCTGTCTGAAGTATAAGCATATGCCCCGCCGGGACATACTATTACCATAGGTCTTACTCTCCAGGCAAAATTGTCGCTAAGATCCTGCAAGTGAATATGCAGTATAGCCTCCATTCCATGCTTTGTTCCACCAACTGCTGTAAAGATTGTTTTCATTTTTAACCTCATGTCGCGAGCAAAGCGAGTGACTAATGGTTCAAATTGGTGGAGCTCGCGACACCAATTTGGTTTTGAAAGTGGAACACTTTCA
>CAMVNV010000143.1 GCA_947168935.1 uncultured Butyrivibrio sp.
TATGGAATGAAGTACAGAGCGAACATAAGAATCCAGCTGAAGATAACTTGAATTCCGTTGAAATAAACAAATCCGTTTAAAACATTTCCGAACCCCCAAACAGTTGAAAACGCAATGAACGCAAGTGTCATTCCTGTCATTTTCTTTTCTTGTTTCATTGTTTTTATTCCTTTTCCCTAGAAGTTTTTTCTGCGATCAAAAGCCATATGTATTCTTAAGTTTTTCTGCCAAAAAGCAGAAGCACTTAACTTACGCATAACTTCAACGCGGAAAAGTAATTATAACGCTATTACGAGTAAATGACAAGTTAAATCAAGAATTTTGATATATTTTACTACGCCAACGCGCCAACGTTTTAATCCTTCAACGCTCTTATGCTTTATAGCGATAAAAATATATGCTTAATTTACATGGAATTCCCAGTAAAATAATAATCCCCTACGATTTACCAAAGTAAAACGTAAGGGATTTTCAAACTTATCACAATTTCGATCAGGCTTTTCTAACAAGTGCCCTGGGCACTGTCAGATGTAATCTTCTTCTGGGGCTTACCTCTGCTTTTCTCATCCATACGCCGCTAAAGAATCGCAACATACATACGATACTTGTAAGAAGCCAGGTTGCACCTGTTGTAACCCATACTGACCAGAATCCGAAAAGACCGAAAAAGAGCATAAAATGAGAGAACAGAATTCTTCCTGCTACCTCTGTGATACCATTGATCATAGCAAAGCCTGCATCACCGCATCCATTTAACAGTGCTCTTGGAACATAGATCATACCAAGCGCAAGATAAAACGGACTAGTTATTTTTAGTGCTGTGTAGCTCATCTTTATTACTTCTGCATCTGATACGAATATCCTTGAAATACCCGCACCAAATATATACATTACTGCCACCATGATGCAGCTAAATCCTGCGACAAGGCCTGCTGCCTGCCAGAAGCCCTTCTTAACTCTTTCAATATTTCCGGCTCCAATATTCTGACCAGCATAGGTCATAAGCGCTGTTCCGATAGAATTATAGGGCTGCTGTACAAGCTGCTCAACACGACTAGTAATAGTAAATGCAGCAACAACATTTTCTCCAAAGCTGTTAACAACGCCCTGAAGTACCAGACATGAAACAGCGATCATAGATGACTGAAGTGAAAGCGGGACTCCCAGACGTATCTCCTGCTTAATATAATTATGATCAGCCTTAAGCTCACCCTTTGCGAACTTGAAATATTCAACATTCTTAAAGGCATATACATAAGCTACAACAGCTGATGAATACTGGGAGATAATTGTAGCAAGAGCTACACCTACAACACCCATACCAAAATTAAGAACAAACACAAGGTCAAGTGCGATGTTCAGAATACTTGAAAAGATAAGGAAGTATAAAGGAGTCCTTGAATCTCCAAGTGCACGAAGAGTCGCAGAAACACCGTTATAAAGCGTAATTCCAAGAATTCCAAGACATGTTACTCTGATATATGCGATTGAATCATTAATAATAGTAGAAGGCGTATCTAAAAGTCTTAAAAGGACCGGCGCCAGGAAAAAAGCTATAGTCGTAATAAGAACAGACACAATAGTAAGCACATAATAAGAACTTGCTATAGTCTTACGGATACCCTCTTCGTCCTTGGCTCCAAACCTGTGGGATACCAAAATACCCACACCATTAGAAAGACCAAAACTCAGGGAAAAGAACAAAAAGTTCATAGAACCACATGCGCCAACCGCAGCAAGAGCTGTTTTGCCCACATATTGTCCTACAACAATAGAATCCACCATGTTATAAAGCTGCTGGAACAGATTACCGATAACAAGCGGAATAGTAAATATCAGGATATGCTTAAGAGGACTTCCTACAGTCATATCTACCATCTTATATTTTTTCATAATTTATCACTCACTCCTCTGAATACAAATTATATGCGCGTGTATCAAGAATAACTCTCTACTTTCAATTTCTTTTTTCTCATTTTTTATGAAAAAAACATAAAAACTATATCCTATAGATATGAAAAAGAGTATTATGATTATCAGTACAAAATATGCAAAAACCAATAAATCACTGTATTTATCGGATATTTAAGCGTAAATTTTTAAACGTCCTTGTATAAAAAAGTTCAAATTATCAAAGCAAAAAATAAGCACTGAGGTTAGTTATGGAGAATATACAGGAAATCCTTAATCTAGATTTTGATGTAAACGTGATACCAATGGAAAACTATCCGCAAAATTACCCGGTTCATTGGCACAAAGAAATAGAGATCATCTACTATCCCATAAACAGCATCGCAGATGAAGCCCCTAGGACAGAGATCTCCGGCAAGGAATATCGCTTAAATCCCGGAGATATACTTCTTGTATGGCAGGGTGAGCTCCACAGGACTATCAAGAATGCAGACAAGAAGCTTATAGGTTATCAATTTGACTCTGCTCTTTTGCAGAGCCTTAATGACTTTATCCCATATATACCGAAGCTTCGAAAGCTTCACCTTCTTAAATACAGTGAGCATACTGAGATTATAAAAAACCTGTCCAGGTATCTTGAAAAAATAAATAAACTTGATAAAGACCAGGATGCTTTTTACAGAGTCAATAAGATAATAAACCTCCTGGAATTCATGACAGTACTATGTAAGGAAGCAGATACTGCCTATGACAAGACTGCCCAGACACCGGACAGCCTTAATTCTGAAGCCCTTTACAAGATACATAAGTCCTGCGTCTACATAACCAAGAACTGCAGTCAGGACCTGTCCCTTAATAATGTAGCTTCCATGGCAGGCTTTAGCCCTAACTACTTCTCAAGAATGTTCAAGGAGACTACAGGCTACAATTTCGTAGAATATCTGATGATAGAAAGAGTCAGAAAAGCCCAGAGATACCTTGGGGATGACTCGATCCCCATCACGGAAGTTGCCTATCTGTCTGGTTTTAAGAGTATATCTACTTTTAACAGAGTATTTCATCAGATCAAGAACTGCTCTCCAAGCCAGTTCCGTAAATATATGGCCACCGTGTGACTAATGCTATATAATGTTAAAGTCATAATTTTAAACCTTTGGGGGAAGAGATTTGAAAGTCATAAATGAAAATCATAAAGCAAGGGCCAAGATGTCATCTACCCAGATCATCGTTCTTGGCTTTTTGCTTGCAATTATAGTGGGAGCTCTGCTTTTGATGCTCCCATTTGCTACTGCCCGTGGCCAGCACACAAGCTTTTCAACAGCAATGTTCACAGCAACAACATCCATATGTGTTACCGGCCTTGTAGTAGTAGACACCTTTTCGCACTGGTCAATCTTCGGCCAGATCATAGTCCTCATCCTGGTACAGATAGGAGGTTTCGGCGTTATCACCCTCTATTCAGGAATAATGCTCATGCTCAAAAAGAAGTTCTCCTTAAGTACAAGACTTCTGATCCAGGACTATTACAACCTCGATTCAATACACGGACTCATCAAGTTCCTGAAAAGAGTAATCAAAGACACATTAAAAGTCGAAGGCGTCGGAGCCTTACTTTACTCTTTTATATTCATTCCAAAATTTGGATTTTTCAAAGGCTTATGGGTATCAATATTTAATTCAGTATCAGCCTTTTGTAATGCCGGAATGGATGTCATGGGACCAAATTCCCTTATTGATTACAACACCAATATCCCGGTGAACGTCATAACCATAACCCTCATCGTACTGGGCGGACTTGGATACGTAGTGTGGTTTGATATTATCGAGACAGCTAAGCTCAGCTATTCTAAGGGCTACAGCCCCATAGTCTTTTGGAAAAAACTAAGTGAGCACACCAGACTCGTTATCCACCTCACACTCTTTTTCCTTATATCAGGTACACTCCTTGTACTTGGCTTTGAATGGAATAACCCTGCTACGATAGCTAATCTCCCGCTTGGGAATAAGATACTGTCAAGCTTCTTCCAGTCAGTAACTTTTAGAACTGCCGGATTTGCAACAGTCCCTCAGGAAGCGCTTACGCCTTCAACCTGCCTTATCGGATGCATTTACATGTTCATAGGCGGTTCACCCGTTGGTACAGCAGGCGGTGTCAAGACAGTTACTATATTTGTACTATTCATTAATGCACTTTCATTTATAAGAGACAGAAACGAAACCGTTGCCTTCAACAGAGCCGTTTCTCCAGAACTTATAAATAAAGCAACAGCCATCATAACTTCAAACCTTATTGTTACTATAGTTTTAATGCTGGCCCTGATGCAGACCGCGCAGATACCTCTTTTGTCAGCAGCATATGAGATATTCAGCGCAACAGGAACCGTGGGCCTTTCAAGAGGACTTACCTCCAACCTGAATCTGGCAGGCAAGATCGTAGTTATGATCGGCATGTACGCAGGAAGGATCGGACCTATCTCCATGGCCCTGTTCTTTAAAACAAAACGTTCAAGCAAGAACGACATTAAATATGCAAACGGCCACTTTATTGTCGGCTAAATATATAACTTAATTTTGAAAAAAGACAACTCTGAACAAGGAGAAAAAACATGAAATATAAATCATTTGTAGTATTTGGACTTGGAAAATTCGGTCAGGCTGTAGCTGACAAGCTCATCGACAGCGGCGCTGACGTTATGGTAGTAGATAATGATGAAGATGTTATCGAGCAGTACTCAGCCAAGGCAACTTCTGCCATCGAAGCTGACCTCACAGACGCATCAGCCATCAAAGCACTTGGAATATCCAATATAGACTGCGCTATCGTATCCATGGGTATGAGCCTTGAAGCCAGCATCATCTGCACAATGGTATCCAAGGAATGCGGCGTAAAATGGGTAGTTGCTAAGTCAGGAAGCGAAAGAATGGGTAAGGTTCTCACCAAAGTCGGAGCAGATGAAGTCATCTATCCTGAAGAAGAAAGTGGAATCAGAACTGCAAAAAGACTTATCGCCAGCAACTTCCTTGAGTACTTCGATGTAAGCGATGAACTGTGTCTTGTTGAGATGGTTCCAAAGGATAAATGGGTTGGAAAGACACTTAAAGAGCTTAACCTCAGGCAAAAATACGGGGTTAACGTAATTGCTATCAAAGACGGAGTAGTACAGGAATACGTTGATCCTGATAAGCCACTTAAGGCATGCAATCCGCTTATCATGATCCTCCACAAAAACAATCTCTCAAAGCTGGATCGCAGCATACATTCTTGAACATAAAGTTCAAGAATGCAGCAATAGAGCCAATTGAGTTCGACTTCGTCGAAGGCTCTATTGCCAACCGATTCATCGAATTACGAAACACGCAGTAAATGCGCGTTTCTGTAATTTACATTCAAGAAGTCATACATTCTTGATGGTAGGTTAAGCTTTGCATTCAAGGCTGTTACAAATATAATCCTAAACCTCAATCGAAAAAAGCCAGATATTTGTATCAGTCTTGAATTCCAAGTTAATGCTATCCATATATTTATAAGCTAATGTCAACGGATCCAGCTTCGGGGCTGGGGGTGGAGCCGGTGTCTACGAATATAGCAGCGGGTACTGGTGATGCCATTGCGGGCATAGACATGTGAGAAGTTCCCGAGCCCATTGAAGGCATCGCGCCCTTTTTGTCTTCCAGGTGTTTGAATATTCCTTTTAGGTACTCCATGTTGGCTTTGACTATGGCTTTATTTTCGGAGGCTCTGTGTCTTTGTTTTACTTTTTCTAGTTCTTCCTCACTCATGTGAGGGTTGATGATCTCCATATCTTCGAGCATCTGCATGGTCTCTTCCAGCATTTCAAGCTCTTCTTCTCCAAACTCGGATATCATCTCATTCATAGAAGCCATCTCTTCCTCAGATACTTCCATGCTACTCTCTCTTACGCTGTCCATAACTTCTTCGATCATATCCTGTCTGACTTCAAAGATAGCATCTTCCTGCTTAGATACTTCATCTTCTGCTGCTAAAGTAAGCATCGAGCGAAGATCTTGGGACTCATCTTCCTCTTTATTTAGGCGTTCATCAAGCTTGTGAGTATTTTCTGCAAACTCTTCAAGCTCAAGATGGTGCTTTTTCTTACGAGCTGCCATCTCCATCTTCTTGGCATGAGTAAGCGCAAGCTGAAGTTCTTCCGGATCACCTTCGCCCTTAGTTATCATGCGTTTTACTTCAAGAACCTTCCGCTTTGCGCTCATCACCGCCTGCCCTGCGCTCTGGGTAGTTTTGGCTCTCAATATCTTATTGGCAACATCCTTATAATTATATTTAGTAACCTGAAGTTCCTCTTCCTCTTCTTCCTCTTCGGGAGCCCCTGACAGTTTCAAAAAATCTTCTATGGAATTAGATGGCGAAACATAGATCTTATTAGCCTGCTGCATCTGGTCTCTCTTCATCTGCCGTAGCTGATCCTGGATCCTCTTTAAGTCTTCCATCTCACGCTTCTTCTTATCATCCTTGATCCCCTCAGCAATCTCTGAAAAAACTTCCGATTTAGATGATGCGCCACTGATACTATTTCCAGACATAAAAACACCGGAAGAAAAGGAGTTACCATACCTGTCTCCTTTATTTCCGGTTTTATTCATAAAACTGCTATATAAAGCTGAATACGCCTCAATCCTAAAACTTCCTGCCATAGCTCCTACCTCCATGTAGAAATAACTCTGAACTCCATTCTCTAAGCCGATCACTATAATAGCTAACCGTTCAGCAGGATATAATTACCGATTCCTCTATGTATATATCGGCATAAGGCCATGAGAAGTTTAGTCCTCCTGGATTCGCCGTATAAGGTCCATGTAGTTGCCACAGTACTTGCTGTAGACTCCTTCTACTGCTTTTCTGAACCGCTCTTTTTCATTATCAGACAGGTAGATGATCTGGCACCCGCCCTCCACAACGCGCTTCCTGGAAACTTCTTCTCTCTCCTTCCAAAGTTCCCTCTCGTACAAAGCCGACTCCTGGGCGCAGGTTCTAATAATATCTTTTTCCTCGTCAGTAAGCTTATCGTAGGTTGTCTGAGATATAAGCTGAAGCTCAGGTATCCTCGTGTGCTCATCAACTATGTAATAAGGAGCCACCTTGTAATGCTCCATGGATTCATAACTTGAGAGATTGTTCTCCGCCATATCTACGCGGCCTGTCTGAAGGGCAGAATACACCTCATCAAACATTGTGGCATATGGAACCGCTCCAAGGTCCGTGATAATATCAGCCATAATGTCAGATTCCTGAATACGTATTACCTTACCTCTCAGATCTTCCAATGTATGAACCGGCTGACTTGAGTAGAAATTCCTGACACCGGCATCATACCAGGACAAAGGCACCATTCCTGTTCCATCAAAAGAATCCATGATCTCCTGCCCGATATCTCCGTCCAGAACCTTCCACATATGGTCTGCATCCTTGTACAGATAAGGCATAACCAGGACGTTAGCTTCATCATTGTACTCAGTAAGTCCCGACATGGAAGCCCTGATAAAATCAAGACCGCCCCTTGTAAGCTCCCTTACAAGATCCGGCTCATCTCCAAGCTCAGCATCTGTATATACCCTGATCTGACTACACCCATTTGACTTCTCCTGCACAAAATCTTCAAATCCTACAGTACCAAGAGACGTAGGATAATCAATAGCCTGGTTCTCTGCATAAGAGAACACATACTTGGGACTAACATCCTTGTATTCTTCGCATATGGTCTGGTATTCGGGAGCTACCGCCTCCGCACCACCATCACCCTTGCAGCCAGAAATACACATACATACAAGCACCGAAGACATAATCGCAAATACAGCTCTTTTTATTATTCTGTCCAAAAAGTTATTTCGCACCACCACTTGCTCCGTTAATGAATTTATATAATTCTTTTCGTTGTCCCTTCAATATCCTGTCTGTAAGTATATATGCATGCTTACCATCAGGAATAGACACAAGAACAAAGGGTCTGTTAACAGTTGTTTTATAATCTTTCCACTTAATAAGCTGGCCGTGATCTTTAACTTTAATATGCATGCCTCCATCATCAAAGCAAAGCTCCGTCTCACAATCAACGCTCTTAGCCTGCCTTAAAGACTTAAAAAA
>CAMVNV010000144.1 GCA_947168935.1 uncultured Butyrivibrio sp.
GGAACAATCCGACCGTCATAAGGTGTCAAAAGGTACTTTTGACACCTACATCATAATTATTGTTTGGAGAAAGAATACTAATGAAATTATATGTAGGCGGCGCTTTTCAGGGCAAAAAGACATATGTTGATAACGAATATTCAGAAATAAAGACCCTTAAGTGGTTTGATGGAAAAGACTGCGTCGAAAAAGGCAGTGATTATAAAACTATCGCTGATTTTGATGCAGTATGTAACTATCATGAAGTCATAAGAAAAGAGCTGTTGGCTGGAGTAAGTCCCGAAGATGAGCTGGACCTGCTGCTTAAAGATAATCTGGAGCTGATCATAGTATGCGACGAAGTTGGCTGCGGCGTTATCCCTATTTCCAAAGAGGACAGAATGTACCGCGAAGCTGTGGGAAGATGCATGTGTATTGCAGCTTCCAAGGCGGATAAAGTTACAAGGATCATTTGCGGGATCGGACAGGTAATTAAGGGCTGAGGACTGCTAGAAGCATTATGATTATTGGGCAGTATTAAGTATATTTGCATTATTATGTTTGTTTTAGTATAAGTTTATTTCAGTATTAGTTTTACTTCAGAGTTATAGGAACTTTATATGGATATAGCATCTTTTATATTTCTCAATTCAATATGCATCCTCATTGGAATGCTTCTTGACCTTATGATAGGAGACCCCATCGGGTTTCCACACACCGTCATTATGATCGGGAAGCTTATATCTTTTTTGGAAAAAAGATTGTATAAGAATAGCGATGATGATAAGCAAAAGGAAAAGAGTGGAAGCCTTGTAGCCTTCCTTGTTCCATCAACGACGATTATTTTGATCGGTATAATACTTGTTATAGCCTTCAAGATTCATCCGGTAGTATATGTGCTTATCGAAAGCTTCTTTTGCTGGCAGGCGGTTGCTGCAAGGGACCTTGCCTACGAAAGTATGCGTGTTTATAAGGCACTTAAAGGAGAGAAGATAACTCTTCCTGATTTTGTAAATGGTGTAAAGCCAGAAGTCACTCCTAAAACTTCGGATGAGAAAAAACTGGAAAACGCCAGACGCGCCGTATCACTCATAGTTGGAAGAGATACTGATGCACTTGATGAAACAGGAGTTATAAAGGCAGCAGTAGAGACTGTAGCCGAGAATACATCAGATGGAATAATAGCTCCACTCTTTTACATGTTCATAGGAGGCGGCGCACTTGCAGTAATGTACAAGGCTGTAAATACCCTTGATTCAATGCTTGGCTACAAGAATGAAAAGTATATGCACTTTGGAAGCGCATCTGCAATTCAGGATGATTACTGGAACTTTATTCCTTCAAGACTATCAGCACTTCTTATCTGTGCAGGAGCTTTTTTTCTTAAAATGGATCATAAAAATGCTTATAAGATCTGGAAAAGGGACAGAGTCAAGCACGAAAGCCCCAATTCTGCCCAGACAGAAAGCGCATGCGCTGGAGCACTTAACATACAGCTGGCAGGCGACGCATCATACTTTGGTCATATCAAGCATAAAGAGACAATAGGTGATCCGGTGCGCCCTGTGGAAATTGAAGATATACCGCGTGCTTGCAGGCTTATGTATGCATCAACTGCTTTGATGATCTTGATAGGATTATTGATAAGGGGATTGGCATATTTAGTAATACTATAAAAAAGACGACTTTGGTAGATATGAAACGAGGACTTTTATGATATACGAACATGGTGGAGATATATACAATAACGATATAAAGCTGGACTTCTCAGTAAATCTTAATGCCTTCGGAATGCCGGATAGCGTAAGAAGCGCCATTACTGAGAATCTTGATATAGCTCAAAACTACCCGGATCCGGAATGTACAGATCTTAGAAGTGCCATAGCCATGTGGGAAGAAAATCATACTGGTGCGAAGCTCCTTCCAGAGCAGATCATATGCGGTAACGGCGCTTCTGAAGTAATAAATGCTGTGATCCAGGCTTCCTGGCCTCGCACTGCTATTATCCAGTCACCGGGCTTTTATGGATATGAAAGGTCGCTTGAAGGAGCGGATTGCCGCGTATACAGAGGCGATTGCATGTCTGTAATGCCGGGGGTCAAGCTTCGAAGTGACAGAGAAGGAATCTATTTCATGCCCACAGAGAAGATGGCAGAACAGATTCAAAATGAAAGACCTGATATGGTGGTTTTGTGTAACCCTTCAAATCCTGTTGGATCCTGTATTAGAGAAGATATATTAAAGATAATCCTTGTGGCTGCAAGGGAAGTTAAGGCAAGAATAATAATAGACGAGTGCTTTTTGCCATTTTGCTCTGATTTTGCAGGAAGAAGTGCTGTAAGATTCCTGGAAGAATTCCCCAATATGATGATCATTAGGGCATTTACAAAGCTCTATGCCATGCCGGGAATAAGGCTTGGATATGCCATAAGCGGGGCAAGGCTATGGGGATCTCAGACTCTTAAGCTTCTTCCTGAATGGAACGTGGGTACGCTTTCACAGGCAGCAGGGATTGCTGCATTAAAAGATGAGAAGTACCTTGAAGAGTCTTTGCCTTATATCAGAGAGCAGAAAGAAAAACTTATGCAGCAGCTTCTTTTCCTCGGTATGGATGTGATCCCCGGAAAGGCTAATTTCCTCTTGTTTAGGAGCCCTCACCAGATTGACCTTAAAGCTGCTCTTCTTGAAGAGGGGATACTTATAAGAGCCTGCGATAACTATCCGGGCCTTCCCCATACAGGTTTTTACCGAATATGTGTCAGAAGAGAAGAAGACAACCAGATATTCCTTGATGTATTACAAAAAATCCTGTCCAAAGCCTGATATTATTGTCCGGTACGATAAAGTGATAATTTGATAAAAAAATTTTTTGAAACTGTTTCAAAAATGATAGATGAGCCTACGATTCAGTCGTAGACTCATTTTTTAATGCTTTTAACAGAATGCATTGTACGCAATACAAGATATATTCTGATGATAAAAAATGCAAAATCGCTGAGATGTAGACTATTAGTGCTTTTGAACAATTGATGGTTCTCAAATACAGCACAAATACTGTGCTTAAATGTCACTTGTTTCATTTTTTATGACAAATTAGCTATATTTCGAGCAATGTCATTTGATTTTTGCAGCAATTATGCTATATTTAAAGAGTGATTGTTACTTATAGGATTTTGTGATTGAAATCTGAAGGGAATACCCACTAAACAAAAGAATAAAAAGTCCTGACACAGGAAAATTGAATTTCTGAAGAGAAGTTCTTATTTGTGTTACGGTTTTTTAAGAAAAAGGGTACGGAGGGGAAATGTATGAAGAGTCGACTCGTAAAACACTTATGCTCAGGTGCATTAGCGGCTACTGTTCTTTTCCAGATTATGGGAAGAACCGGATTTACCACTTATGCAGAGATGGGAGAAAATCAGCAGGTTGCTGATGAACAGTCCATTGATGAAAATGGAGAAGTTGATACGGATAGCGACATCAGTGGTTTCGACGATACGAGTAATGACGAACAAAGTAATGACAGCACGGGGGATGACAACAACGAAAATGACAACAATGAAGAAAACAACAATGCCGGCGACGGTTTAGATGGCGATGATGCTACTGATTCTGATGTTCCAGGAGAAGGAAGCACCGCTACTATTGATGAAGATCTTGATAATGCCGAAGATGCTATTACTGATGATAATGTAACTGATCCTTCTGAGAATGTTGCAGATGGTGCAGAATCTCGTACCATCACAGTTTATTATCAGGCAGGAGAAGGCGGTACACTTGAAAACCTTGCTGAAGGCGAGACAGCATTTACAGATGTTGTGGTTTTACCAGCTGCGGAAGCTACAGCAGATGATACTGTAGCAGATGAAACTTCTACTGATGGAGCTGAGGCAGGAGAAGCTGTAGCAGATGAAGCTCAGCCTGAAGATGCTAATACTGAAGATGCTAATACTGAAGATACAACTTCTGAAGAATCATTTGAGATAGTTGGTGCAACAGCTGTAGCTTTAGAAGATCATGAGTTCGTTAACTGGACTCTTGAACTTGATGACAGCATTGTTTCTTCAAGTGAGACATTAAAGCCTTCTATAGAAGACTTAAAGGCACTTCCGGAAGGAACAACCGAGATTACTTATATCGCTAATTTTGAAGAGGCTAAGAGCGAGTATAAAGCAGCTGAATTTACTCCAGTAGTGCACATGTCACTGACAGGAAGAGCACTTGTAAGTGGAGAGTTCGAGTTCCTCATGGTTGAAACGGATGTCGATGGCAACGTAATAGCTGGTGGATATTCCGAAAGAGCTAGAAATGATGCAAGTGGAAATGTCGAGTTCAAGACTATTACGTATGATACCAAAGGCGAACGTTATTATAGAATTACACAGATCAATGATGGCAAAGCTGGAGTAACTTACGACAGCACATATTATTCGCTTAGGGTATATGTTGGCCAGGATCAAAATGATGAAACAGCTCTTAAAGCTAACTCTGCTTATTTCAAAAATACAAATGCTGTACCGATCAGTGTTAGAATGTATGATTATGATGAAGCACCTATAAATGAAGGCCACGATCTTAAGTTTTCTGATGGTTCCAAGGGCAGCTATAAGCCTTTCAACAGATTTGTCGGAAGACAGAAGGGCGTATATCAGGGAATCGTAGCCAATACAATTGGTAATGATGGTTATCCTTATTTGAATTCCGGATTAACCAAGAGCAGTGAAAGTCTTGCTTATCTGTATAATACCAATACAAATGGTATAGTTGCTTCTAATGAAGACGCAATCCTTTATTATGCAGATGGCGAGGGAACATATTCTTATTCAAGTAATAGTTTCTATCCTTTTGGAGAAAAGAACTATCTGTTTGGAGTAATGACTCAGACTGCTTTCATCGTTTCTGAAGATGGTCGTTCAAACGGCAAAGATATGACGTATTCATTTTCAGGTGATGATGATGTATGGGTGTATTTTGATGGTAAGCTTGTAATCGACCTTGGAGGTATCCATGATGCTTATGGCGCTGAGGTCAATTTCAATACAGGTGCTATCACTTATTCCAATCCAAAGGAAGGCGGAGAAGCTCCTGCTAATACATATATCAGCAATCTTAGCGAAGTATTTCCAGGTGGATGGAAAGATGGAAAAGTACATGAGATTAAGATTTTCTATTTTGAGCGTGGAAAGTTCTTATCAAATTACACATCAGAATTCAATTTAGATCTTGTAGGTATTTTCAGTAATATCTATAAAGAGACTCCAAAGGAGACTGCTCCTGTATATACCACTATCACAGGATCTAAGAAGCTCACAGGTCGCGACCTTGCAGAAGGAGAGTTCACATTCCTTCTTTATGAGACAGGTTCTGACTTTATTGCATCAGGTGAACCAATTAAAACTGCTGTGAATAAGGCAGATGGAAGCTTTGCTTTTGAAGAAATTGAATATAAAGAAGCAGGTGAATACTTCTATGTTGTTAAGGAGCAGATCCCGACTGAGGCTACTGTCAACGAAGATGGATCATATACATATAATGATGTGACATATGATACTAATCAGATCAATGTCAAAGTTACTGTTACAAAAGATTCAGATGGAGTACTTTCACTTCAGGTGGCAACGTCTGCACCAGTAGAGTTTACTAATACGTATAAGACTCCTGATGTACCTGTTACACCACCATCAGATCCACCTGTAACACCTCAGGATCCTCAGACACCTCAGACTCCTTCAGAAACACCTTCTGAGACACCAACCCAGGTTGGTGCACCTCCAATTGCAATTACAGAAGAAGGAGAACCGACTGAAGAGCCTCAGGTACTTGGCGAGACACGTTTGGCTATAACAGATGATAGCGCTGTTCTTGGAGAGTCAAGAAACCATGACACAGGTGATGATTTTGATATAACTAAAAACGTTGTTATCATTATTGCTTGTGCAGCTGTTATCAGTGTACTTTTAGTTGTAAACAAAAAGCACCGCGCTAAATAAAAAAGTATTAAAGTAAAAATAAACGCCTATCCCGATTTCTGATAGCGATGCGATTTATGTGATAATATCGCATTGATTGCATCACTATTATCAGGATAGGCGTTTTTGTGTGTTTACTTATAAAGGTTATTGTATTTTTTTCATATATAGCTTTTTGAAGCTTTTAGAACTATGGGATAAGCCTCTTCAGGATCTCGGCGTAATTGTCAGCTTCATGAGGGAAGGTACAGTCTATACAGCTTTTTATGACCTTGTCACCTTTTTCTATATACTTAGGATTACCGGGACATTCATCTTTAAAATATAGAGGACAATAGCAAAACAGGCAGTTGATATGCTCTAAACCCTTGTGACATGGGTAATATTTGCAGTCTCTGTTTTCAAAATACTTAAAGGAATTCTCCATTTGATCCTCCGCTTTAGCCTTTATATATCTTAAAGGCGCATAAATACTTGCTTTTCTCAATTATATCACAGTGTTTATGACTATGGTTTACATGATTAAGAAGTACCATTTTTTGCATTTCGTCGTATCAAATATGCTGTTTATCGGATTATGAAACTAATTTTTGTGTAAGTGATAATGTAATATATGTCAGCAGGACATAAGCCGCTGACAAACAATAACAACGAACTTAAACAATACAGATAAGAATATGAGAGGTAAAAACAATGAGTAGAAAAATCGCAACTATGTTATTAACAGGAACATGTGCAGCATCAATGGCATTTGGCTGCATGGGAACAACTTCATTTGCTCAGGGTGGAACCACAAATACAAATAAAAACCAGTCATCCAGCAAAAAGGATAACGAGAGAGACAATTCCAGTTCAAAAAAGGATGATAAGAAAGACAATTCCAGTTCAGAAAAGGATGATAAGAAAGACAATTCCAATTCAAAAAAGAAAAAGGATTACGGCAATGCAGAAGATGTTCTTGCAGAAGCATTCGAAACAATTTACGATTCAGAGTGCATCGGTCTTTCAGGATCTTGCACAGTAACATATGAGAGTGGAGATGAAGCAGTACTTCCATCATACATCCTTGCATCTGATAATATCTACATGGAGATCCTTACATACGAAGATGATATTGATGAAGCAGCATACCTTATAGTTACATATCCTGAAAAGAAGAGCTGGACACAGTACGTTATTCCTGCTGGAGGATCCAAAGATGATATTCAGGTAGATACATATGATTTTGGAGATCTTGAAGAGTCAGGTTATTCAATCGCAATTGGAACCCTTACATATTATTCATCTGCTGAGTGGGAAAAGGGTAACGAAGGAAAAACAATTGAAGCTGAAATGGAAGATTATGATGAAAGCTATACAGCTGACATTGACAAGAATTCCAGAATAGAGAGATTTGAGACATCTTTCGGAAGCGAATATGAGATGTATTATGATGATGAGATCTCATTTATGACCAACGAGTTCGTTGAACTTCTTTCTGAGATGGAGCCTGATGAAGAAGGATATATTGAATCATTCAGAGAAGGAATCGAAGATGATGATACAACTTCTTCAAATAGCGCAGATGTAGATGTTGATGCTGAAGTTCTTGATTATTATATTGATAAGCCTATCTACTGGTTCGATGATGTAATCTATATGCTTGATGAGGATGATTGGAGCTATGAGTCAGCATATGAAGCACTTGGAACACTTGATGATGCTATAGACAATGAACTTAGCTACTTTGATAGTGATGCACTTGGAAAATTCTCTACAGGTTATGATGACAATTGCTATACAAAGGTAAAGAAGGGTAAGACATCATCTTACATTCTCCTCTTCTATGTACCTGAAGCAGATTGCTACGCACAGGTTGAAGTTTATGTTGAGAACACAACTAAGAAAGATCAGTATGCAACTGACTGTGTGATCACAGGCTATTCTATCTATGAATAATTACTGATCAAGAAAAAAACTATAAATAGAAATAAAGCTTATAAAAAGGGGGCTGTCTTTGGACCAATGTCATTAAGTTAAGATGACACTATAAAGATCTCTACATCAGAAATGGTGTA
>CAMVNV010000145.1 GCA_947168935.1 uncultured Butyrivibrio sp.
ATAGAGGTTGATCAGGCTGGCTCTGTCAGAGTAACTACAGGAATCGGTTCTGAATATTTCAACTGGAAACTGGAAAGCAGCGAGTCTTTCCAGACACCTGAAGCTATAATGGCATATTCAGGAACAGGACTTAATGACCTAAGCTTCTTGTATCACAGGATCATCAGAGAGAACGTATGTCCTATACAGTTCAGGGATGTAAAAAGACCTGTACTTATCAATAACTGGGAAGGTACATATTTTGACTTTGATGAAAAGAAGATCATGGAGATCCAGGATGCAGCAGCGGATCTTGGATGCGAGATGTTCGTACTTGATGATGGCTGGTTTGGTGCAAGAAATGATGACAATGCAGGTCTTGGCGACTGGTATGTAAATACCAAAAAGCTTCCTGGTGCTATCAAGGCTATAGCAGATCATGCAAATAGCCTTAACATGAAATTCGGACTTTGGTTTGAGCCTGAGATGGTCAATGAGGATTCTGACCTGTTCAGAGAGCATCCTGACTGGGCATTAAGAGACGAAGACAGAGACCCTGTAATGAGTCGTAACCAGCTTGTCCTTGATATGTCAAGAAAAGATGTGGTTGATCATCTGTACAATATGATCTCCAAGATTCTCGATAGTGCACATATTGAGTATATCAAGTGGGATTTCAACAGATCAGTAAGTAACGTCTTTTCAAGAAATCTTCCATCAGACAGACAGGGAGAAGTAGCGCACAGGTTTATTCTTGGATCCTACGATCTTATGAACAGACTAAGGACTAACTATCCTGATGTCATGATAGAAGGATGCTCAGGAGGCGGCGGAAGATTCGATGCAGGAATCTTATTCTACTCTCCGCAGATTTGGTGCTCAGATAATTCTGAGCCTATAGACAGACTTCGTATTCAGAAGGGAACCTCTTATGGCTACCCGGTAAGCGCAATGGGAGCACATGTATCTGCATCACCTAATCATCAAAATGGCAGACAGACTTCAATTGGTACAAGGGCAGCAGTTGCTATGTCCGGAACCTTTGGATATGAGCTAGATCCAAGGAAGCTGTCAGAATTAGATAAGAACATTATCAGGCAGCAGATAAAGGACTTTAACAGGTTCTATTTCCTGATCCAGAAAGGCAGATACTATAGACTGTCTGATGATGAAAGAGAAACTTATTTTACAGCATGGGAGTTTGCTTCTGAAGATAAGAGCGAGGCTTTACTTAATCTTGTCATGACTAATGTTCATGGCAATCCGGTTATCCCTCATATCAGATTAAAGGGACTTGATAAAGATGCTATCTATAAGGTTGATTATTTCAAGTCCTCTGTAGAAGAAAAACCTGAGGAAGCAGGAATCAAGGAGTCTGATTATACTTCTCAGACCTTTACAGGAGCAGCCCTTATGAATGGAGGATTTGCCTTTGATCCTTTGTATGGCGTATATCCAGCCGTACAGGTGCATTTTGCAAAGGCTTAAAAGTGCTTTGTATTCATTCCCAGAGTTAAAAATGAAAGTTTTTAACTCCTATATACAAAGAAGAAAGAGTGTCCGTGGTCAGTATTGGCCCGGGCATTCTTTCGTTTAGGGGGTGGTGCCCTTGTTCTGGAGTCTTTGCCCGCCCATGTTATGAGGAGCCTGCGCGAAGTGGTGAGTTTTTGCCGTCGCAAACATTCAGATATCATTACTTATTGAATACATTAAAAGAAGAGTATAATAGAAAATGGGGTGAATTGAGCGAGGGAATTGTTCAAAAAATGAGATGTTTTATATCTGTTTTGGATATATTTTGAGATGTTTGGAAGCACATATTTTTATATCATAAAAAGGGGGATTTACAGACATGGATTTTGAAAAGGCAGCATCATTTTGGGAAAGAAAAGAAGGGACTTCCCCAATGGAGGAAGCAGAGCTTAGGGGTGCAATAGATGCTTTTGTTGGCAAGCATAAGATCTGTGCACTTGCAACTGGCACTGGGGACTTCGTAAGAAATACACCTATTGAATACAACTATATTGGTGGTAAGTTTTGGCTTTTTTCTGAAGGGGGATTGAAGTTCAAAGCTTTAAAAGACAATAAGAATGTATGTCTTGCTATCTATGAGGAGAATCCTGATTTTGGATGTCTTCACGGAATGCAGATTTATGGGCATGCAGAGGTTATCGAGCACTTTTCTGACGATTACAATAAGCTTCTTGAATATAAGAAAATCCCTTTAGATGCAGTCAAGAAGATGGAAGAGCCGATTAATCTTATCAAGGTGATTCCTAAAGAGATCGACTTTCTAAATTCAGATTTTAAGAAAAACGGTTTTGATTCAAGACAGCATCTAAGCTTATAAAATGGGGATAATAAACAGGCAGTTGTTCATATATAAGATGAGCAAAGAGGGGTAAGAAACTATATGATAAGCATTTATAAGGCAAAGGATTATAAAGAGTTGAGCAGAAAGGCAGCAAATATTATTTCTGCTCAGATCATTATGAAACCTTCATGTGTTCTGGGGCTTGCTACAGGAACGTCTCCAATTGGTATATATAATCAGTTGGTTGAATGGTACAAAAAAGGCGACCTTGATTTTAGTGAGGTATCTACTGTTAACCTTGATGAATACATTGGGCTTGATGCTACTAATGAGCAAAGCTACAGGTATTTCATGAACTACAATCTTTTTGACAAGGTCAACATTGATAAGCTTAACACTAATGTACCAAATGGAATGGCTAGGGATCTTGAAGGTGAATGCGACAGCTATGATAGCCTTATCCACTCTCTAGGAGGTATTGACCTTCAGCTCCTTGGCCTTGGTCATAACGGACATATTGGATTTAATGAGCCTGGTGAGAGTTTTGAGAAGGGTACACATATAGTAGACCTTTCCGAGAGCACTATAAATGCCAATGCAAGGCTTTTTGCCAAAAAAGAAGATGTTCCAAGAAGAGCTATCACAATGGGAATAAGGACCATAATGCAGGCAGGTATAGTTCTTCTTGTTGCAAGCGGAGAAGACAAGGCAGATATAGTAAGGGATGCTTTCTGGGGCAAGATCACATCCCAGGTCCCGGCTTCAGTTCTTCAGCTTCATAAAAATCTTATCATCGTAGCAGATGAAGCAGCGCTTTCTAAGTCTCCTGTAACTGATAATTATACTGTTTTGAGATGAATATGACTTCTTAAATGTAAATTACAAAAAACGCGCATTTGCTGCGTGTTCGTAAATCGGTAAATATATTTATTGGAGATAATATATGAAAATAGTAAATGGACTTGTATACGGAGAAGATTATAAATTCAGCCAAAAAGATGTGTATACAAAAGGCGAATTCTTTGATGACTCTTCAGATGATGGCGTAGAAATCGATGCGTTGGGAGATTATGTGATTCCAGGTCTTATCGATGTTCACGTACATGGCTGTCATAACAGCGATTTTTGTGATGCAACCTATGAGTCCATAAATGATTTTCTTAGCTACGAAGCGGCAGCAGGTGTAACCTCAATATGTCCTACAACTATGACTGTGCCAGAAGATAAGCTTTTAAATGTAGCTAAGGTGACAGGTGAGTATTTTAAGAAGCTAACAGAAGATGAAGCTGCGATCAAGGCTCATCAAAAAGAAGCTACATTTCTTGGAATCAACATGGAAGGTCCTTTTATATCACCTGAGAAAAAGGGCTCCCAGGAGCTTTCTGATATAAAGCTTCCGGATGTTTCTTTTGTCAGGAAGATGCAGGAGCTTTCAGGAGATAAGATCTGCATGGTTGACATTGCACCTGAAAGAGAAGGGGCAATGGATTTTATTAAAGAACTGGCAGATGAAATAGTCATATCCATAGCCCATACAGGTGCTGATTATGATACAGCTTTAAAGGCTATGGAACTTGGAGCTATCCATGTGACTCACCTTTTTAATGCAATGAGTCCCTACCACCACAGAGAGCCTGGAGTAGTTGGAGCTACCATTGATCATAAAGATACAATGGCAGAGCTTATAACTGATGGAGTGCATCATCATCCAACTGTTGACCGCACGACTTTTGCCATGCTTGGAGAAGACAGGGTGGTACTTATAAGTGACAGTATGCGCGCAACAGGGATGCCGGATGGCGAGTATGAACTTGGAGGGCACAAGGTATTTGTTAAGGGCAGGAAAGCTGTCCTTTCAGACGGAACAATAGCAGCAAGTGTATCTAATCTCTACGACTGTATGGTCACCTGTATTAAGGATATAAAGGTTCCTATAGAAAACGCTGTAAGAGCAGCAACTATAAATGCAGCAAGGTCCGTTAAGATGGACAGGATGTTTGGAAGTATCAGCAAAGGTAAGTTTGCAGATGCTCTTATTATTGATAGAGAGACATATAAATTAAGGAAAGTTATACTTCGAGGGAAAGTTTTGACATGACTAGAGTATTAAGGCCGCATCATGGGATGTGTTTTCAGTTTTATGAAGGTAAGGGATATAGCGAAGACTTCACTGACCATATGGGAAGGATAATCAGGGAGATGGAGACGGATCCATCTCAGAAGATACAGCTGCGTGTTTCAACTGATATTGTTTGCGCAAATTGTCCCAACAATGAATCAGGTGTTTGTTCTTCTCAGGATAAAGTTATAAGATACGACAATGAGGTTTTAAAGGCATGCGCACTTTCAGATGGTGATGAGATTACTTTTTCTGAGTTTACTAAACTGGTGAGGGAGCGAATTATTAAAGCCAAGATCAGAAGTGGTATTTGCGGAGACTGCAGCTGGGACTACATATGCAGGGAAAAATTAAAACAGTTTTGATAAGGCCTGTTTTTGTAGGAGGAGAGTATAATGGCAAATCTTATAGTAGTGTGCGGCCCTCAGGCAGTTGGGAAGATGGTAGTGGCAGAGAGCCTTAGGGATAAATTAAAATACAACCTGATGATCAACCATGACAGCATCGAGATTTCAGATAAGATATTTGGATTCGCAACTCCTGCTCAGAAGGAATTCAATGCTTTCTTTAGGGAAAAAGCTTTTGAACTGGCAGTAAAGCATAATGTTGATCTTATATTTACTTATGTGACAGCTTTTGAGATGCAGGAAGAAAGAGATTATCTTTCAAGCCTCCATGACCTTTTTACAAAGAGCGGGGGAAATTTCTACTTTGTTGAACTAAGCGCTAATCTTGAGACGAGGCTGGCCCGCAATGAGACTCCGTATAGATTGGAGAAAAAGGCTTCGAAGAAGGATGTGGAATGGAGCAGAGCGAATCTCTTAAAGGATGCTAAGAACCACAAGCTGAATTCTGATGAGGGCGTGACATGGTTCTCAAATCATCTGAAGATTGACAATACAAATCTTAATCCGGATCAGGTGGCGGATAATATAATAGAAGCGTTTGGCCTTGTAGCAAACGAAAAGGATGAAAAGGAATACCGATTCGGGGTCTGATCATTTCACACTACATCGAAGAAAAATGTTGTTTACGATCTACAAAAAATTGATTTCTCCGGTTAGAAAGATTGAGCAGTTAACGATTGCAATAGAAAATAAAGAATTTGAAATAGAAGCGAAAAAAGCGTATGAGGATGACAAACCGAGTTTTTTAGAATATATAGGTAGGTTCTTTATTTCAATTTTCGTAGGTTTTATTCCTGGATTTATTATTTGTTGGATTTTAGGAATCGATGAGTATGATACTGAACATGCTAGTTTGATATATTGGCCTGTCGTGATTTTTTTGACCATAGTCCCGTTAAAGATAAAATATCGTATATCTTCTGGGAAAACGAGGTCCAGATACAATAACCATGATATACCGATGCTTGAGAATGAAATAAAGGATTATGAGGATCAGCGTAATGAAATAGTGCTGGCAATCAAGGACTATATCTGTTACTGTCCGCCTGCATACAGATATTGCAGTGCACTTTCTTACTTTGTTGATTCATATTTGAACACCAGGGTTAGTAATCTCCAGGAGGCAGTTCGTACCTTTGATGAGCACAAGCGTTCACAGGATATGATGAATGCTATGAGATGTATCTATTCAGTTCTTGAAGATATCAAAGCTGAGCAGATAAGAACTAATGAGCAGCTAGCATTTTTACAGGCATCAGTATGGGAAGCAAATTTCCTGTTCTGATGGGTTGTTTGAAGTGTTTTATACCACAAATATAATGACAACTAATCTTACGGGTGTTACTATACGATATAGAAAGAGATAAGCGGAGCAGATAGGAGCTCCCGGAAAGGAAAATAAGGACATGACAACAATGAATCGCAATTATCGCCTGTATAGTGAAAACTATGAATCATCACTCCAGAGTAAATCTGAATGGATGTTTGATTTCATGCGCTCATTTAAGGATAGGCAAATGCGAGAATATGTTGTTTTGGCAGGGTCGTAATAGACAGGATCCAAGCTTATAGATGAACATGTTTAGCAGCTGCTTACCTCTTAGATGAGGCAGGCAGCTTTTTCTTTTGTCTAAAACTATAGATTCGTGGTGTAATTGGCAGCACCCACTTCGTGTACTTGTTTTAATGTTGAAAAGGAGAAAGGAAATGACACAGAATATTCCAGCGATCGATATGGTCGCTACAGGGAAGAGAATTACAGATTTAAGGGTGGCAGCCGGTATGTCTGTTAGGGATTTACAGGATGTGTTCGGATTTGCTACTCCGCAGGCAATTTACAAATGGCAGCATGGAACTGCTATGCCAACATTGGATAATTTGGTTGTATTAGCAGCAGTTTTAGGCGTCGCTATGGATGACATTATCGTAGCTACCGGGGAATGCCTTTATGAGCTAAGCGCTTGAACTGAATATAGATAAGCAGGCGTTAAAACGTCTGCGCATGGTCTCATAGTCTAAAGGTTAGGACACAGCCCTTTCAAGGCTGGGATACTCGGTTCAAGTCCGGTTGGGATCACTTTGGGTAGGTAGCCTAGTGGCGAAGGCAGGGGTCTGTAAAACCCTGACAAGGAAACACCGTGAGTTCGAGTCTCACCCTGCCCACTATGTTTGCGTGACCGAGATGGCTTATGGTATCGCTCTGCTAATGCAGAACGCGGATTACTGCGTCGAAGGTTCGAATCCTTCCGCAAACGCTCAGTGTCATCTGATGACACTATACAGATCAAGGTTTCTGGATAATAATACAATTACAGAAACGCAAAAGAGCTGCGGACAGCAGCAAAGATTTAAGGAGAGATTTTAAAGAATGTACTACGTAACTATCAACAAGCAATTTAATAACAAACAGTTTATGCAGTTCTGCAAAAATCAGAAGTGCTTTGTTAGTTATGCAAATTGCAAGTTGGTGGTTGATGATCTGGGTTCCGGGAAAAGATAGTCCGAAGAAATCCTGAGCATTAAGAATAGAGTAGTTCTAGGTCCACTTAACTTGCGTTAGGTGGATTTTTTAATGCAAAAAGGAGAGAAAAAGAAATGGATTATCCAGTAATAGATATCGAGGGAACAGGAATAAGGATCAGGGAGCTGTCAGAGAGAGCGGACATACAGTATCTGAGGTTTCAGAATACCTGGGAGCAAGCACATCGCTTGTGTACAGATACTTAAGGGGAGAGGTTCTTCCAAGTATAGACAGGATCGTAGCTCTTTCAGTTTATCTTGAAGTTCCTATTGATGACATAATCGCAGTCGCTTAAGACTGCACAGTGCGGTATAGCTCAATTGGCAGAGCGCCTGACTTTGACTCAGGACTATTATAGGTTCAAGTCCTATTGCCGCAGCTTAAGACGAAGTAGCCAAGCTGGAAAGGCAGCGGACTGCAACTCCGCGAGCGTGGGTTCGAATCCCACCTTTGTCTCTAAGGGCTCGTAGCTCAAATGGTAGAGCGGGGGATTGAAAATCCCTGTGAGGCGGTTCGATACCGTCCGTGCCCATTATGCTTCCTTGGCAGAGCGGATATGCACCGGCCTTTTAAGCCGAGAGATGCGGGTTCAACCCCCGTGGGGAGCACTAAGCTGTTGTAGCTCAGTTGGAAGAGCAACGGTCTCTTAAACCGAAGGTC
>CAMVNV010000146.1 GCA_947168935.1 uncultured Butyrivibrio sp.
ACAATTATATGAATGACCATCTCCCAATTCATCGTACAATATTGGCATAAAGCCTAGATAATACCAATATTTTACTACCTTGCGCCATGTTCCTCTTCACAATCCGACAAACTGCACATTTTTCATGATGAGCCGCATAAAATGCGTAAAAGCGAAGTCAGATGTGGATTAAATAGTCTATTTATAGTAAAATAAATAATATAGTTCCTATATCTTTTTCAGTTCAAAAGTCATAAACAAAGGTGGCAGATGCCAATGGAGAATAATCAGAAACGAAGTCCACTTTACAAGAGCTTTGGGTATGCATTTGAAGGAATCTTTAACACTATCAAAGATGAGCGTAACATCAAGATTCACCTAATTGTTACTACTCTGGTCATTATATTCGGCTTTATCCTTAAAATTAGCCTTATTGAATGGTTTATATGCATACTACTTTTTGCCATAATCATTCCACTCGAGCTTATAAATACAGCAATCGAAGCAGTCGTGGATCTAGCAAGCAAAGAATATGCACCCCTGGCCAAAAAAGCCAAAGACGCTGCAGCCGGCGCCGTTCTAGTAGCAGCCATCCTGTCTGCTGTTATTGGAGGCATAGTCTTCTTTCCAAAACTATACTATTTCATTATTGGATTATTTAATTGATAACTTAAGCTTCGCACATTTAAAACCTATTCAGTACCTTGAATTTTATACAATTTTCATTACAATAAAATCATTTATAGGCTGTCATCCTCAGGAATACTCGACAACCTAGACTATTTTAAATGTGCGAAGTTCAAGTCAATAAATACTAAAACACATGCAAATAAGGAGGATTTCATCATGGCAGACAACAAAAACCCTATTACTGACGGTCTTAAAAAGCTTCTTCTGGCAAGCGTAGGCGCTGTTGCTCTTACAGCTGAGAAGGCTGATGAGCTTGTAGGAACTCTTGTTGAAAAAGGTGAACTCACTGTAGAACAGGGCAAGGAACTCAACAAAGAGTTAAAGCGCACCTATAAAGAGCACAAAGACGGCTCTGCAGCTCCAAAAGATATGAAGGATTTCGTAGGTTCTCT
This sequence comes from uncultured Butyrivibrio sp., assembly GCA_947168935.1. Taxonomy (GTDB): domain Bacteria; phylum Bacillota; class Clostridia; order Lachnospirales; family Lachnospiraceae; genus Butyrivibrio. The sequence goes on from CAMVNV010000146.1 coordinate 1,062, forward strand.
TTCTGAAGAAGAACTCAAGAACCTAAAGGATGCCCTGAAAGATAAATGAGTTTGAAAAATGAGATTGAAAATTTACAATTTTCAATCTCTAAGATATGGTGGCGCAAGCTCCACCACTTCTACCATTAGTCAGCTTGTAATATCAGGTCAAAAATGATGTAGTCCGAGGTAATAAGGAATATGGCAGAAACTACTACTAAAAACACCAAAGACAACACTTCCAGATTCAAAGAAATCCGCGAGGTACTTATGCGCAATCATATTACCCGCGGCATATCTCCCGAAAAGCTTCGGACGATTCTCGAAGAACTCGGACCAACGTACGTAAAGCTTGGGCAGATCATGTCTCTTCATTCAGACATTCTGCCCAAGCGTTATTGTGATGCTCTGATGGACCTTACATCAGATGTAACTCCCATGCCTTTTAGTGAGGTGAAGGAAGTCCTTGAAAAGTCATGGATGTGCAGTATTAACGACATCTTATCTTCCATCGAGGAGACGCCACTTGGATCAGCTTCTATCGCTCAGGTCCATAAAGCAGTTCTTTTAAACGGGGATGAAGTAGTTATTAAGGTCCAGAGAAAAGGCATCTACGATATCATGGCGCGTGATATTGGACTTCTTCACCGCCTTGTATCTCTTATGCCCAAGATTGGGGATCTTAAGAACATGGTGGACCTTGATATGGTCCTTGATGAAATGTGGACTGTTGCCCAGCAGGAAATGGACTTTCTTAAGGAAGCAGCCAACATAACTGAATTTGCTCATAACAACAAAGATGTTGTTTATATAGGTATTCCAGAACTATACAAAGAATATACCACCGACCGCGTTCTTGTAATGGAATATGTTGATGGTATTAACATTACTGATATTGATAAGCTTACAGAGCTTGGTTATGACACCCACGAGATCGGCCAAAAGCTCGTTAATAACTTCATAAAGCAGGTTATGGACGATGGTTTCTTCCATGCAGACCCGCACCCCGGCAATATATGTATACGAGAAGGTAAGATCATCTGGCTTGATATGGGTATGATGGGAAGACTCACAGAGCAGCAAAGGCGCATCATGATGCGAGGCGTCGAAAGTATCGCTCTTCGCGACGTATCCATGCTCGAAAGCGCTGTTATGGACCTTTGTGACGAGTTCGGGCCTGTTGATCGTGCACAGTTATATGAGAATCTTCGCGACTTCCTCAATAAATACGGTTCTCTTTCCATGGGCTCCATTAACATTCCAGAATCCATGCAGGATCTTATGGATATCATGAAAAATAACTGTCTGGCACTCCCCCACGGCGTAACTATGCTGGCACGTGGTCTTGCCCACATAGAGGGCGATCTTGTAACTATAGCTCCTGAGATCAATATGTTTGATATCGCTGCATCAAGGGTTAGTGAGACATATCTTGAAGATATCGATCTAAAGGCAGAGCTTAAGACTAATCTAAAGAGGCTTTACAGATCAGCAAGTAAAGGCATAGAACTCCCGGGACTAGCTACAGATGCTTTAAAAGAATATCTAAAAGGGGAATCCAGGACTAATCTTAGACTTCAGATATCAGGCCCTTTTGCAGAGCTTGTTTATACTTCTGTAAGAAATCTTGTAATTGGCATGTGTATTACAGGTCTTTTAATAGGTTCAGCCATTATCTGCACAACAGATATGAAGCCAAGGATCTTTGGTATTCCATTCCTTGGCTTTATGGGATTTGCCATTGCATCAAGTGCTGCTGGTTTCCTGATACTCAGATACATGTTTGTAAGGTGGCTTAAAAAGCGTAAGATGCGAAACAAATAATTTACTTACAGATATATCTCTTAAGCTCACCTATAAGAATCTTAGGATCAACAGGCTTTGAAAGAATCGAGTCCATTCCCGCTTCTTTCGATGCCTGTTTATTATCGTCATAGAAATTAGCTGTAACTGCTATGATCGGAATCTTATCCGCATCTTCTTTTCCTGAATTTCTGATCTTTCGTGAAGCAGTAAATCCGTCCATTACGGGCATTCTGAGGTCCATAAGGATTGCATCAAAAGTACCTGCAGGTTTTTTTACAAAAATATCAAGCCCTTCCTGCCCGTTCCAGGCTCTTTCTACATTAACTTTCTCGCTTTCAAGGATTGCGCATACTATGTCCATATTGAGCTCGTTGTCCTCACAGCAAAGGATGTTCTTACCTGCAATAGTGCGCTTTTCATCAACAGGTTCTGAAAGCTCTTCAATAATAGAATTAGTATTGATTTCAAATACAAATGTCATTTTAACTATTGTGCCAATATTTTCCTGACTCTTAACTTCTATTGTTCCGTCCATCTTCTCAACAATAGATTTTACAACCGCAAGTCCTATACCTGTTCCTGCGTGGTCAGTCATCTCGCCTCTGTCTTCCTGTGTGTAGGCTTCAAACATGGTAGCCTGAAACTCTTTGCTCATACCAATTCCATGATCCTGAACAGTAAGAGTATATTCTACCTTGTCATCTCCGATCATTTTGCTGACAAGATCAATCTCAACAATGCCATTTATATACGAGAACTTTACTGCATTGGAGATAACATTAAGGACAGCCTGCTCAAGCCTGTTATAATCAACAAAAGTAGGCAGGTTTACTATTTCTTTTCTTCTAACTATAAATCGTATATTTCTCTCTTCTGCATAGGTCTGTGCCACGTTCCTTAAACTGTCATACGCCTGACCGGGATCGACCTGCTTAGGATTAAGCTCAAACTCTATTTTCCCATGATTACTCATAAAAAGTGAATCATTGATAAGGAGTTCAAGGTAGCTTGCGCTGTCTTCTATCTTGTAGAGATAATCGAGGTTATCGCTAGTGTTCACGCCATTTTTAAGTACACTTCTCGTAAGGCCAAGTATACCATTAAGAGGAGTCCTCATATCATGACTCATGTTGTCAAAAAATCTCTTCTTGGCTTCAGATGCTTTTTTCTCCCTGATCAGGGACTCTGAGAGCTGAGCGTTGAGTTTTTCGATATTAAGTCTGTGTCTTTTCCCGCTATAGATTATGATCACCAGGAAAAAAATGATGAGCAGGCCTGCTATAACTATGAATCCGTACATAGGGTTGTCATAGATAAATGCTCTGAAGGAATAGATCCTATAATTGTCACGGTTGTATTTGCTGATTATTTCTGCGCTTTTTTGCACAGAGAAAGAATTGCAGGCTTTATTAAAGATCCCGACCATGAAGTTACCCCTGTCACTATTCATGGCGAAGCAATAATACACATTTCTTAAGGAAGCATTATCAGCTTCAAGCGAATTGGTCTCTTCAAGATAAACCATAACACCTGCTGTCTCCAAAGGCAGATATGTGCAGGTGTATGGATGCTTTACAAGATAATCCATCGTCTCATCAATGGATTTTAAGGTCACTACTTCAATCGATCCGCTCATGTCCATAAGAGTCGTATCATCAAAGATTCCATCGCCGTTTCTTTTTATGACAATTTTATTATCCTGCTCTCCGACCTGATGAACCATTGACAACGAAGTATAAAAATAAGAATCGCATTCGTAATACCCAGACTGTTCAGACTTGCTGAAATCCGAGACAAAATCAATAATAACATCTGCGCGGCCTTCGTTGAGAGCATTAATATATTCAACCCTGTTTGAAACAGGATAAAATTTGTAAGACAGACCTATACTCTCAAATATGGCTTTGGCCATATCAACAAGAATTCCAGCAGGCTCGCCTTTATTGTCAAGGTAAGATAAGGGGCAGTTATCAGGGTTAGCAAGAAGTACAAACTCCCTGTCATTCATGATAAGGTTGTGAAGATAAAGGCTTTCTATTGCGGTAAAAGAAATATTGCTTGTTCCATTACCCTGATAGTACTTGGTCATGATGGCTTCTTTAAAGCCGGAATCCACAGTCTCTATCTGCGAAAGTGCATGATTAAGACTGTTCATAAGGTCCTGATTCTGAAGCCCTGTAGCAAAAAACAGGTAGCTTGGATTAAACTGGGCAAGGATCGATACTCCATCAAAAATGTGAGAACTTCCGCTTACAAAAGCATCAATGTCACCTCTATCCAGCGCATCTACAAGCTCTGCGTCACTATCATAATACTTAGCCTTATAATCAAAGAAATTATCTTCAGCAAATTCTCTGGTCTTATCGATATAGACTGTTCCTTTGCAAAATCCAAGTCTTATTCCATCCCATCTGCTGTAATCTCCGCCGGAATAGGAATTATCACCGCTCTTTATAAAGATGGTGGTATATTCCATGTCGATTGGAACATTACAAAAAAGGAGCTTCTTCGCTCTTTCTTCAGTCCAGGTTATACCGCCAAGAAGGTCTATCTCGCCATCTACTGTCATGCTGTATAGCTCAGAAAATGTATAATCTTCATCATCTCCTATGTAGTCATAATCCCAGCCTGTATAAGTGCGGATCTTCTGAAGATAGTCGTAGCCATAGCCCGAATAATACGAAGGCTCTTCATACATCTGGAAACCATTAATTATGTAATATCCAACTTTGACCACTCTGTTAAAAGAGCGCCTTTCACTGCCAAAGGCTGAAAGATCTGTATTTTCCTCTGTGTCACCAAAAAATGTAGTACCCGGCTTATTATCAGAAGGGGCTTTCATATCTTCGGGAGCTGCATAGGAATATAAAGAAGAATAAATAGACAGCACAAAAACGGCAGCTATGAGCATAACTGTCGATAAGAATCTTATAGAATTGTACAGCGCTTGTCTTACTATCCTAATTACCTGTTTCATACAGCATTTTCATAATTATGCCTTGAATTTATATCATTAGTATCAGTTACGTACAATTCATATAGATATATCGGAGGATTATGTGAAAAAAAACAGATTTTATTAGGAAAACCATGGATTTTATCGAGCACAGTCAAGGAATTTTGAGCATCAAAAAACCGTCTGCCAGATATCTGCAGACGGTGAAAGCATTAAGTACAGTGCAACTGGCTGCCATTTTACAGGCCCTATAGCTTTGCGTCATAAGCTTTCGCTTATTTTGCTAAAGATTATCTCGTGGATTCAACGTAGTAAAATATAACAGATTACTTTTAAAAAATCAACACCTTTTTTCAAAAAACGTGAAATTATCGCAGTTTTTTTGTTGTATATTATTAACAAAAACTGACCATTGGTTTTTGAGAGTTTCTTATAGAAATTTGTACAAAAGCTTAACTTACAGGTTCTAAGCTTGATGAACCAAAGTATACACAGTCACGTCCTGCCTTCTTGGCATGATAAAGTGCCTTATCAACTCTTCTGTAAAGATCAAGAACGGTGTCTGTCGGAACCATCTCAACTATACCAATAGATACAGTAAGCTTTGGTACAGGATCATAACTTACTTCTGAAATATCTTTTCTTATCGCCTCAGCAAGATCAAGCGCCATTGTCCTTGTAATGTGGCGTGCAACGATCATAAACTCTTCGCCGCCCCATCTTCCTGACAGGCAGTCTTCATTCATGTGGTCCTTAAGAACTGACGCGACTTTCCTAAGTACTTTATCGCCTGTTTCATGACCATATGTATCATTAACCCGTTTGAAATAGTCTATATCCATGAGAAATACATATATTGGATCATTGTCGCACTTGCTTTCTTCAACGAAGTCTTCCATAACTTCTTCTATTCTGCGCCTATTGTACATCCTTGTAAGATCATCTGTCAGTGCTTTCTTTGCAAGAGAATGATTTAGTTTTTCAAGTTCTCCTGTAGTAGCCTGAATAAAGTTTACCAGTCGCTCAACCATGGATATTTCGCCGCTCATCTTCTTTTCTTCGATTCTTGGAAGCGCCATTACAGGTATACCAACAGGCGATTTTTCTCTCATTCCGATAGCAATTAATGTTGCGTTGTGAACATAGATCTTAGTGCCTATCCTTAGGTATTCACCAAAAGTATAAAAACCTGAGGTGTGGGCAACCTTGTCAAAAGGAGAAATCTCAATATCGATGTCATCTCCCCAGAATCCTTTTCTGGTCATGCAGGAATACAGAAAGATTCCCTGAGGCTGAAATAGTCTTATCCTGTCCTGTGCTTCATAAACATTATCAAGGATTGCTCCGGGATCGCCGTATCCAAGTCTTACTGTATCTCCGTTATTTAATTCGCCTCCAAGGATCAGTGTTCCATCCGGTGTACATTTAAGTGGTATTCTGGCTACATCTACTCCATATTCCCTGTACATAAGAGGGAATTCAAGAGCATTTCTGGAAAAAGAGCTGTCGTTTTGGATCTTCAAATACTTTTTGTATACATTAAAAGCCGGTTCTCCATCAAGCTCATAAAGTCTGTCAGATTCTATTCTTGTAACGGTCATTGAATGACCAAGCTCTTTCCAGCCAAGGGCGTAGGAAATATTGATATGAAAATCTTCGCCCGAATAGATAACGCAGAGTATACCATAAACCGATATGTCTTCTTCGTTAAAAACAAAGGTGTCGCTGTCGTATTCGTATTTGCCTGCAGCAGCGCCGAAAACAGCCACGGATTCTTTACATAGTTCAAGAGCATCAAAAAACTTCTGAACGTGAAGTCCGACATGCGTGGGAAAAAGGACTTCTACAGCCTTTACATCAGGTATAGAGTCCACTTTTTCCTTCATAAGGATGCCGTTATCATATTCGCTCTTATCACGGCAATCATATATAATTGTTTCGATCTTGGTATTTTCAAAGAAAGACAGGGTAAGCTGGATGGATCGGTCTGTAAGGTGTCCGTCCTTGATCTCGCCACAGGAACTGGCTCCAGCTACTATTATCCCCGGAAATAATTCTTTTAGGTAAGACACCATCTCCATGGCTTTATCAAGTTGCGGACAGCCATAGTAGATGTGTGCCAATATCTGCCAGTCTGGGTGATCC